>CBFGZN010000001.1:0-36131 GCA_965653255.1 uncultured Solirubrobacterales bacterium
TGCCGGACGGGACCGCCGACCCGGTGCTCTGGCTGCTCGACCAGAACGGCGTGACGCCAGGCAGGCAACGCTTCGCGCCGGAGCGCGCCGCCGAGCGGCTGGCGGGAGCGAGTGCGGAGGACTTCCCGCCGATCTCGTCCGCCGGCTGGGCGTGGCGGGCGGTCGCCCCGACGGTCGCGGCGCTGGCCGTCCTGGGCGGGCTGGCGTTCGGCGCGGTGGCCGGGGTTCAGGCGATCGACACCGGATCGACGACGGTGGCCGATAGCGGCGGTTCCGACGCGACGGCGGCGGTCCCGGCGTCGGAGACCTACGACGAGTACGACAGCTACGACGAGCCGGAGCCGACGCTGCTGCCGGACGTGTCCAGGCAGCAGATGGAGCAGGACATCGAGATGCTCCTGCTGGCCTTCCACCGCAACGTCCTCGCCGAGGACTACCTGGCCGCGTGGGACCTGCTCACCCCCCGCAAGCGCGCCCAGGTGAAGCGCGAGGACGGCTACGACGCCTGGAGCGAGGCACAGTCGTCGTTGCGCAACGACCTCGACCCGGAGGGTCTGCGGGCGCGAATCGTCGACGCCAGCCCCACCACCGGCGTGGCGCGTGTCGACGTCACCGGCATGACCTGGTCGAAGCCGGGCGCCTCGTGCACCGAGTGGTCGGGGCTGACCTGGGTCAAGTACCAGGACGGCGAGTGGCTCTATGACCCCGGCTACTCGACCACCCCCGAGCGACGGCGGCAGTGGGAGAACCGCTTCCCGGAGCTGCTCGGCGGAGCATGTTGAGCCCTGTCCAGCGCCGCCGGCTGGCGCTGGCCGGCGTCCTGGCGGCGGTGGCCGCGAGCATCTTCGCGATCGCCAACCGATCGTCGGACGGTGCACAGAGCGACGAGCCGGTGCTGCTCGGCCTGGCCGACGGCGAGGACGGACCGGCGAGCGCGCTGCCCGACCCGGAGGACCGGCGGCGGGCGACCCGCGCGCTCCGCGACGCCGTCGCTGCCGGCCCACGCCACGACGGGCGGCTGGAGATCGCCCTGATGGAGGAGGGCTGGCCGGCGCCGATCGTCCGCACCAGCGATGGCGGCCGCGCCCCGGCGCTGCGCGCCTGGAGCGTCAGCAAGGTGTTCACCGCGGTGGCGTTGCTGGGCCGGCTGGGCTGGGGCGACGAGCCGGGCGCGACGCTGTCGCCGGAGGTCGCCGAGGCGATCGAACGGGCGCTGACCCGCTCCGAGAACTGCCCGCAGCGCCACCTGACGCTGGAGCTGCAACGGCTCGCCGGCGGCACCCCCGAGTCGGCGGGCGCGGCGATCGAGACGGTTCTGCGCAGGGCGGGCGCAACACGGTTCACCGTCGCAACCCAGGCCCAGACGCCGGAGCCGCTGTGCGTCGGGTACCTGGAGCGCACGCGCGGCGTTCTCGACCCGCAGGCGACCGCGCTACTGGCCGGAACGTCGACCTGGACGGTCGGCGACGCCGCACGCTTCGCGCTCGCCCTCGGGACCGACGTGTACGGCGAGGCGGTCGCGCGCAGGCTGCTCGGCGTCATGCGACAGCCGAAGCTCCGCAGCGAGGAGATCCAGGAGCTCGACTTCACGGCGCCGCTCGACTGGGGGCTGGGCTCCGTGCTCGGCGCCGGCCGCGTCGCCTACAAGGCCGGCTGGGGCGGGGCGCTGCAGGGAACCTTCGTCGCCGAGCAGATCGGCGTCGTCTCGACCGAGGACGGCCGACGAGTCGCGCTCGCCGTGGCATTTCACCCAAACACCCAACCGCCGCGCGACGATCCGGGCGTGACGCAGGCGCCGGCTGCGTTAGCCGAGGCCGCGGCCGCCGTGAAGGCTTACATCGACTAGCGCGCGGCCGATCAGTCTGGCGGGCCGAGCGCCGGCTCGCCGCCGGTGCCCTGAACCTCGCCACCCATCGCCCAGTCGGACTGCTTGGAGTCCTTGAAACGGATCCAGACGTGGTCCGGCTGGGTCTTGCCGACGTCGACGAGCAGCTCGGTCAGCTTCTCGGCGATCTCGCGCTTCTGCTCGGCCGAACGGCCCTCGTACCACTCGATCGTGACGATCGGCATGGCTGCCTCGTCTAGGCCGCGAGGGCCGGCTCGAGCTCCTGCACCAGCCGGCTCTTCGGCAGCGCTCCGACGATCTGGTGGGCGACCGCGCCGTTCTTGAACAGCAGCAGCGTCGGGATCGACATCACGTTGAAGTTGGCCGCCGTCTGCGGGTTCTCGTCGACGTTGAGCTTCACGATCTTCAGGTCGTCACGCTCGCCGGCGAGCTCCTCGAGGTGGGGAGCGACGACGCGGCACGGACCGCACCACGGGGCCCAGAAGTCGACGAGGACCGGCTTGTCGGCCTCGACTACCTCGGCCTGGAAGTTGTTGTCGGTCACTGCGTCGAGACCAGCCATCTAGGCTCCTTCAGCGCGTCGGGATCAGTTCAATGCTTCAAAAAGTATAGCGACCGTCTAGCGCGCCCGAAAGCGCAGTAGCGGGACCTTCCAGAAAGCCTCCACCGCGATCTTCGCAGACATCTTGGACGTGCCGGCGGTGCGGTCGCGGAAGACGATCGGGACCTCTTCGACGCGGAAGCCGGCCTTGACAGCGCGGTAGGCGACCTCGATCTGGAACCCATAGCCGTTGGTGCCGACGCCGGACAGATCGATCGTCTCGAGCACATTGCGGCGGAAGCACTTGAAGCCGCCGGTCAGGTCGTTGATCGGGATGCCGAGCAGCAGCCGGGCGTAGAGCGATCCGCCGCGGCTGATCAGGCGGCGGAGGAGCCCCCAATCGGTGACGCCGCCGCCTGGCACGTAGCGCGAGCCGAGCACGAGGTCGGCGCGCCCGGTGGCCGCGACCAGCCGCGGAATGTCGACGGGGTCGTGCGAGAAGTCGGAGTCCATCTCCATCAGCAGGTCGGCGCCGCCGGCGAGGGCGTGTCGAAAGCCGGCGAGATACGCCGGGCCGATCCCGTCCTTGCTCGTGCGGTGCAGTACCTCTACCGCGGGGTTCCCCGACGCCAGCCGGTCGGCGATCTGCCCCGTCCCGTCCGGCGAGCCGTCGTCCACGACGAGCACGCGGTGCTCGAGGCCGGTCGCCGCCAGCTGCGGCAGCGCCGCGGCGACGATCCGCTCGATGTTCTCCGCCTCGTTGTAGGTCGGCAGGATCAGCCAGACGCCGGACATTCGGCGGACACCCTATGCGAGCCCCGCGATAGGTTGCCGGTCGAGTGGCGCGGGATCTCTTCTCAGTCGAGGGCAAGACGGCGGTCGTGACCGGAGGGTCGCGCGGGGTGGGGCTGATGATCGCCCGCGGGCTGGTCGAGGCCGGCGCGGAGGTGTTGATCTCGGCGCGCAAGCTGGAGCCGCTTGAGGCGGCCGCCGTGGAGCTCGCGCAGATCGGCAAGTGCGCTGCCCTCCAAGCCGACCTGGCGAGCCAGGAGGGCGCGGTCGCACTGGCGGCGGCCGTGCGCGAGCGGTTCGACCGGCTCGACATCCTCGTCAACAACGCCGGCGCGAGCTGGGGCGAGCCGATCGACAGCTACCCCGACAAGGCGTGGGACCGCGTGCTCGACACCAACGTGCGCGGCGTCTTCCAGCTGACCGTCGCGGCGCTCGATCTCCTGCGCGCGGCCGCTTCGGAGGAGGACCCTGCACGCGTGATCAACATCGGCTCGGTCGACGGGATCAATCCGCCGATGATGGAGTCCTACGCCTACAGCGCAAGCAAGGCGGCGGTCCACCAGTTGACCCGTCACCTAGCGAAGCGGCTCGCCTCCGAGCAGATCACCGTCAACGCGATCGCCCCCGGCCCGTTCGAGAGCAAGATGACCGCCTTCATGCTCGAGAACCCCGACGCGCGCGCGGTCGTCGAGCAGCAGATCCCTCTCGGCCGGATCGGCACCCCGCAGGACATCGCCGGCACGACGATCTTCCTCGCCTCGCGCGCGGGCGCCTACCTCACCGGGACGGTGATCCCGGTCGACGGTGGGTTCAGCGGCACCTAGCGGGTAGAACAGGGCGATGAAGAACGCCGACATCGCCGCGGCCTTCGACGAGCTCGGCACGCTGTACGAGCTCGACGGCGCCGTCGTCTACCGCGTACTCGCCTACCGCAACGCGGCGAAGGCGATCCGCGACTCGGGCGTGTCGGTCGCCGAGCTGGCGCGCCAGGGGCGGGCCGAGGAGCTGCCGGGGATCGGCAAGACGATCGCCGAGAAGATCGTCGCGCTGCTCGACGAGGGCGAGATCCCAGCGGCACGCAAGCTGAAGGCGAAGATCCCGGCGGGCCTGGTGACGGTGACGCGGATCCCGGGCCTCGGCCCAAAGCGGGCGCGGCAGCTGCACGACGAGCTCGGCGTCGACTCGATCGAGAGCCTGCGTGCCGCGGTCGAGGCCCAGCAGATCCGGACGGTGGCGGGCTTCGGGGCCAAGGCCGAGGAGAAGATCCTCGCGGCGCTGGTGGCTGGCGCCAACGGCTCGGCCAAGGAGCGCGTGCTGCTTTCGGTGGCGCGTGAGGTCGGTGGCGAGCTGGTCGAAGGGTTGCGCGCGAGCGGCACGGTTGAACAGGCGGAGCTGGCCGGCAGTGCGCGACGCTGGGCCGACACCTGCAAGGACCTCGACATCGTCGCCGCGGTGGCCGCGGACACCGCGGCCGGCGCGACGCACGCCCCGGCGGATGCCGTAGCCGCCGCCGTCGACGCCTTTGCCGCGCTGCCGGGCGTGGACGAGGTGACCAGTCGCGGCGACGCCGGCGCCAAGGCGATCACCCACCAGGGGTTGTCAGTCGACCTGCGCATCGTCGGGCGCGACAGCTTCGGCAGCCTGCTCCAGCACTTCACGGGGTCGGGCCGCCACAACGAGGCGCTGCGGACCGCCGCCGTCAAGCAAGGACTTCACGTCAGTGAGTACGGCATCCTCGACGATGCAACCGGCGAGACCGAGCGTTTCGCCGACGAGCGCGCCGTCTACAAGCGTCTCGGCATGAGCTACATCGAGCCGGAGTTGCGCGAGGACCGCGGCGAGCTGGCAGCCGCGCGCAAAGGGAAGCTGCCGAAGCTGATCGAGCTCGGCGACATCCGTGGCGACCTCCACTGCCACACCACCGCCTCCGACGGCCAACAGACGGTGCTCGAGATGCCGTGCGCGGCGCAGACCCGCGGCTACGAGTACGTCGCGATCACCGACCACTCGGCCAGCCACGGCTTTGGCAACCACGTCACGCCCGACGAGCTGAAGCGCCAGATCGAGCGTGTCGCCAAGGCGAACGAGAAGCTCGACGGGTTCACCGTGCTCGCCGGCAGCGAGGTCAACATCCTCCCCGACGGCTCGCTCGACTACGACGACGACCTGCTCGCCGAGCTCGACTGGGTAATCGCCAGCGCCCACACCTCCTTCGGCATGTCCGAGGACGAGATGACCAAGCGGATCGTGACCGCGATCGAGAACCCGCGCGTCCGCGCGATCGGCCACCCCACCGGCCGCAAGCTCGGCCAGCGCGAGCCCTACGCCGTCGACATGGACCGCCTGATCGAGGCGGCCGCGCGCACCGGCACCTTCCTCGAGATCAACGCCAACCCGAACCGCCGCGACCTCTCTGACGTCCACGCCCGCGCTGCGGCCGACGCCGGCGTCAAGCTGCTGATCGACTCCGACGCCCACCGCGCCGAGAGCTTCGATCTGATCCGCTACGGCGTTGCCACTGCCCGCCGCGCCTGGCTGACGGCGGACGACGTGGCGAACACCCGCAGCTGGAGCGAGCTCACGGAGCGGTGACCTCGTGAGCTGGCTCGACCTTGCGTAGGCCGGGAGTTCGCAACAGCTTGGGCGCACCGAACGGAGGGCTGCGGTCGAAGTAGAAGCGCACGCCGTCGCGGCCCTCGATTGCCTCGATGGCTGAGGCCTGCTTGCGCCAGGTAAGCGCGACGGCGATTGCGTAGCCAGCGGCGATCGCTGGGATCTGGGGTAGCAGGAATGCGACACCGCCTGAGATCAGGGTGATCGCTGCGAGCGGCCAGAGGCGGTTGAAGACGATTGCACCGGGCTCCACCTCGGGGAGCTGGTTGGTGTTGCGCGCCTCCCCGAGTAGCCGCCCGATCTGCGCGGTCGGAACGTTGCGGCGGCCGAGCCAAAGACCGGCAATTGCCGCCAGCACCCACCAACCGACAGCGATGTAGATCGGGAGGCTGCTGTCCTCACCACTGGCGCCGGCGATCGCGACGATCGCCAGCGCGGTTCCGGCGCCGCCGAAGAGCATGACCGCCACTTTCAGGAAGTCCCGGAACAGCATCTACTCGGCGAGCGTCGTCAGCACGTCGACCATGCCACGGACTCCGTCGACGATCACGTCCGCCCGTTCGACGATCGCGGGCGGCCCCTCAGAGGAGCGGACGCCGACGCGGATCGTCGCGTCGAGCGTGCCAGCCGTCTCGAGGGTGTCGAGCGCGTCGTAGGCGTCGAGGTCGGTGACGTCGTCGCCGGCGAAGAGCGCGCCGCGAACCTGGGTCTCCTCGATCAGCGTGCGCACGGCCTGGCCCTTGTCGATCGGGACCGGCGGGCGGATCTCGAGCACCTTGCGGCCCCAGTGGGTCGCGAACCCCTCTGTCTCGGCCTCGTGGGCGACGTTGCTGAGCCAGCTCTCCGCCGCCTGCTCGTCGGGCACGTCGCGCCAGTGGAACGCCTTGATCGGCCCCTTGTCCTCGATCCGGATCCGCAGCAGGCGGAGATCGCGGACGCTCGCGCGCGCGTCGACGAAACGGCGGACGCGCGGCTCCCAACTCGCGAAGGCGGGCGCGAGTGTCGACTTCTTCTGCCCAGCGTGCAGCAGCTCGGCGCCGTGGGCCCCCGCGTAGGCGATGCTGCCGACGCCGACCAGTCGTCGCGCCTCCGCGGCTGGCCGGCCGGACACACAAGCAACGCAGCCGTAGCGGCGGCCGAGGCGGCTCAGCAGCAGCGAGATCTCCTCGCGCACGTGGGCCTCCTCGGGGCGGCGGACGATCGGCGCAAGCGTGCCGTCGATGTCGCAGAAGACGGCTGCCCGCTGGGGGTCGCGGGTCAGCGGGCGCAGACTCTCGCGCAGCGTCTCTGCCGTGGGCGCGGACACTCGACGTAGTATGCCTCGCGATGGCGTCCCGGCTGCCGAAGCTCGTCGTGATTGCCACGGTAGGCGGAGCCTTCAGCGGTCTCTTCGGCGTCGGCGGGGGAACGGTGATCGTGCCGCTGCTGATCCTCTGGTTCGGCTATGGCGAGCGCGAGGCGACCGGCACCTCGCTGCTGGCGATCGTCGTGATCGCTGCGCTGGCGGCCTTCGCACAAGGGACCTACGGCAACGTTCACGTCGGCGCGGGTGTCCTGATCGGCATCCCGGCGATGGCCGGCGTGATCGCAGGAACGGCCTTGCAACAGCGAATACCGGAGCGCGCGGTGGCCGGAATCTTCGCGGTGCTGTTGGTCGTGTCGGCGGCGGTGCTGGTGTTCTGATGGACGCGCTCGACGTCTCCGGACTGCTGGCGATCGGATTCTGCGCCGGGATGCTCGGCGGGCTCGTCGGCGTCGGCGGCGGCGTGCTGTTCGTGCCGGGCCTGGTGGTCTTCCTCGGCCTTACGCAACTCGAGGCGCAGTCGACTTCGCTGCTGGCGATCGTCTTCGTCGCGCTGGTCGGCGCCTGGCGCCAGGGCCGCTACGGCAACCTGCGCGTCCGCGACGGGCTGATCGTCGGGTTGCTTTCGCCGCTCGGCGTGCTGGCCGGAACGGTGCTGGCGAACGCTGTCACCGAGCGGGCGCTGGAGCTGTCGTTCGCCGCCGTCCAACTGTTCTTCGCCTGGAGTCTCGCGCGGCGAGCAATGCGCACCGCGAACGGATAGGTTGGGCGCGTGACCCTCCTTCAGATAGAGGCACACGATCGCGACGGCCTGGCCCATGTCGTCCTGACCGGTGAGCTGGACCTGTCGACGATCGCGAAGGTCGAGCAGGAGCTCGCGCGGGTCGAGGGCGCGCGACCGGAGACCGTCGCGCTCGACCTCTCGCGCCTGACCTTCCTCGACTCCAGCGGCTTGCGCGTGATCGTCAGCGCCGACAAGCGCGCCCGCCGCGAGAACCGTCGCTTCGTTGTCGTCCGCGGCCCGGAGACGGTTCAGCGCGTCTTCGCGATCACTCGCCTGGACGAGCAGCTGGAGCTGGTCGACCAGCTTGCTGACCTGAAGCAGGCTTAGCCGCGCCCAGCAGACCGCGGTCATCGGGGCGATCGGGCGTCCACCCCGGCCCGCCAAACGCATAGCCGAAGCGATCACGCCAGTTGCTGGCGCCGCGGATGTCGTGCCAGACCGCGATCCACTCGTGGAAGGCGACCTTCGGTGGACTGAATGTGCGGAGGTTCTTGGTCAGCCCGTACTTCACCGGCTCCCCCTCGCCCTGGAAGGTGCCGAACATG
Source organism: uncultured Solirubrobacterales bacterium (assembly GCA_965653255.1). GTDB lineage: Bacteria > Actinomycetota > Thermoleophilia > Solirubrobacterales > Thermoleophilaceae > JAAYBF01. The sequence continues at coordinate 8,425 of CBFGZN010000001.1, forward strand.
CGGTCCCAGATGATCAGGATGCCGCCGTAGTTGCGGTCGAGGTACATGTCGTTGGAGCCGTGGTGGACGCGGTGGTGCGAGGGCGTATTGAAGATGAACTCGAACCAGCGCGGCAGCTTGTCGATCCGCTCTGTGTGGATCCAGAACTGGTACATCAGGCTGATCGCCTGCATCGTGACGATCATCCAGGGCTTGAACCCGAGCAGTGCGATCGGCAGCCAGAACGGCAGGTAGGTCATCGGCGTCCAGGTCTGGCGCAGCGCAGTCGAGAGGTTGAAGTACTGCGAGCTGTGGTGGACGACGTGGCTCGCCCAGAAGACGCGCACCTCGTGGCTGATCCGGTGGAACCAGTAGTAGGCGAAGTCGTCGAGGAAGAAGATCGCGACCCAGGCCCACCACGCGTCGTCGGGGACGCGCAGCGGCGTCAGCTCGTAGAGGCCGACGTAGATCAGCAGCACGACGAGCTTCCAGCCCGTGTTGATGATCACGTTGCCGATCCCCATGCTGAGGCTGGTGCTCGTGTCCTTGAGGTCGTAGCCCTTCAGGTCCTCACGCTGGGCGACGCGAAACGAGATCGCCTCGACGACCAGCAGCAACACGAACGCGGGGGCCGCGTAGATGATCAGATCGACCACTGTCGGTAGAGGGTACCGGCGCGCGATACCGTGAGAGGAACCTTGAACGACGTCGTCTGGACCCATCGGCCCGCCCTGCGCCGCCCTGTCCTGGTTGCCGCGTTTGGCGGCTGGAACGACGCCGGCGACGCCGCGTCGGCAGCAGTCGAGTTCATCCGCGCCCGTTTCGAGCCGACCGAGGTGGCGCGAATCGAGCTCGAGGACTACCTCGACTTCACAGAGACACGCCCGACAGCGCGTCTGGTCGACAGTCATACACGCGAGATCGACTGGCCGGCGACGACGATCGCTGCCGCCGAGGTGCCCGGCGCCGACAACGACCTGGTCGTCGTACAGGGGCCGGAGCCAGCGCTGCGCTGGCGGCGCTACTGCGACACAGTGATCGCGATCGCCCAAGAGCTCGACGTGCGGCGCGTAGTGACGCTCGGCTCACTGCTCGCCGACGTCCCTCACTCGCGCCCGGTTCACGTAACAGGCATCGGCTCCGACACGGCGCTGCTCGACCGGCTCGGATTCGCACCAACGAGCTACGAGGGCCCGACGGGAATCACAGGGGTGCTCAACTACGAAGCCGGCCAGGCCAGACTGCCGAGCGTCAGCCTCTGGGCGTCGGTTCCCCACTACGTTGCCGCGGCGCCGAACCCAAAGGTCGCGCTCGCGCTCGTTCGCGCTTTCGAGGGCGCCGCGGGACTCGCCGTCGATGCAACCGACCTCGAGACGGCCGCGGAGGACTACGAGCGCCAGGTCAACGCCGCCGTCGCATCGGACCCCGAGGTCAAGGCCTTCGTGGAACGGCTCGAGTCGGCGATGGATGAGGTGTCGGAGGACGACGGCGAGCCGAACCTCCCCTCGGCCGACATGATCGCCAGCGACTTCCAGCGATTCCTGCGTCAGCGTCGCGGCTAGCGCTCAGCCGCCGGACAGATGATCCGGAAGTCGCAGAAGGAGCAGATCTCCTGGGTGGGGGTCGGCTGGAAGTCCTGGCGCGAGATGCCGGCGCCGATCTCCTCGATCGTAGTGCGGACGCGGTCGAGCTCCTCGTCGGAGTGGGCGACGGGAACCTTCTCGGCGGTCATCACGTAGTAGTAGGAGTGGGCCGTGGTCTCAACGCCCCAGGACTCGCGCGCGCCCATCTGGTAGATCGAGAGCTGGACGTCGCTCTGCAGCTCGGCAGCGGTCTTCGAACGGCCGGTCTTGTAGTCGATGACCTCGTAGCTGCCGTCGGGGCGGCGGTCGACGCGATCGACGCGGCCGCGGATCACGTGGGGGCCGAGCTGGAACGAGAAGCTGCGCTCGAACCAGACCGGCTCGCCGAGCTCGTCGCGGGTGTTCTCCCAGTAGCGCTCGAGCGCCTCGATGCCGCGCTCGCGGAACTGCAGCTCGTCGTCGGAGTCGCCGAAGCCACCGCGCCGCCAGGACGACTCGAACAGCTCGAACAGCTGCTCGCGACCGGCGTCGGGCGACTTGTGGAAGCGCTCGAGCACGGTGTGCAGGGCGATCCCGAAGCGCTGGTGGATCGTCGACTCCTGCGGGATCCGGAAGACGCGGCCGAACTTGTACTTCAGCGGGCACAGCCGGTAGGTCTCGATGTCGGAGGCCGACAGCATCAGCCCGTTCTCCGGCGCTCCGGCGCCCTTGCGCCTCGGGATGAACGGGTCGAGCGACGGGCCGACATGGTCGTCGCCGGCGACCGGACGGCGGTCGGGGTCGCGGCCGGTGTCGCGCAGCCAGTCGTCGAGCGCCGAGGACTCGAGCACCTCGCGCTGCTCCGGCGACGCCCCCGCGGCGAGCAGCTGGTTGACCTCGGAGATCGCGTCGTCGAGCGGCTGGCCGGCCTGCGAGCGCTCGATCAGCGCGGCGACCTTCAACAGCTCGAGGTAGCGGGCGACCGCCTGCGAGACGTCGAGCGTCGTGTCGAGCCGCATCTCGCCGAGCCGCCCGCCGACCCGCTGGATCGTGTCGAGCAGCTCGTCGCGCATGATCCGAAACGTCGAGTGGAGGCCCTCTGCGGGACCGAAGAGCTCCTCTTCGAAGCGCTCCTCAGGCGCGCCGGCGGCGGATCGCGCCTCGTCGTAGAAGGGCGAGGGACGGGCCGGAGATCCGTTCGGCGCATCCGACCAGGAGAGGATCAGGCTCTTGCGCGCGCGTGAGAGAGCGATGTGGAAGCGGCGGCGCATCACCTGCTCGTGGGTCATCGCGACCGACGCCAGCGACACCGGCTCGTCCAGCGCCGGCGCGCGCCCCGGCATCCGGGCGGCCGACAGGCCGAGCACGAAGACGTGGTCGAACTCGCGGCCCTTGGCGTCGTCGATGTCGATGATCGCGACGGCCGGCGCCCCCTCGGGACCGGTCGCCTCGGCCTCGGGCAGGCCGGAGTCGGCGACGGCCTTCAGGTAACGCGTGAAGTCGCGCGGCGTGGCGTGCGGCTCACGACGCATGTAGGCGGTCGCGAGCTCAGGCAGCCGGGCGATGTTGCGCAGCCGCTCGACGGTGTCGGCCTGCGTCGCGAAGACCTGCTGACGACGGATCCCGACGCGCTCGATCAACCGCAGCACGAAGGCGTCGGGACGGCGGCTCTCGAAGGCGCGCCCCGCGGCGCGGTAGAGGTCGAGGAACGCCTGCGCGCGATCGCGCCCCTCCGGCGAGAGCTGCGGTCCCTCGAGCGCCGCCGCCACAGCCGACGGCATGTCGAGCTTGCGCCGGCGCGCGAGCTGCGTCAGCCGCGCGATGTCGACCGAGTGCAGGCCGATCGGCGGGCGGGTCAGCGCCCGCACCGCGGCGCCCGAGTCGGCCGGGTCGGCGAGCACGCGCAGCCAAGCGAGCACGTCGCGGACCTCGGCACGCTGGAAGTAGGCGCCCGGCCCGCGAACGCGAAACGGGATCGCGCGCTGCTCGAGCGCGCCCCCGACCACGGTCCCGTCGTCGGCCGCCGAGCGCACCAGCACGGCGATCGCCGCCGGGTTGGCCCCGTTCGCGACCAACCGCTCGACGTGCAGCGCGACCGCCTGCGCCTGCGCGCGCTCCGACGCACAGCGCCAGAAGCTCGGCTGAATCGGCGCCGGGCAGCGCTGGCTCGGCCCGAGCTCGATCGACGTCGCGTCGGCGTACTCGCGCCCGAACTCCTCCAAGTTGCGACCTCCGACCGCCCCGAAGCGGCGCTGGGTCTGGGCGTCGTCGCCGGCGACGGTCAGCTGGCCGTGCTCCTCGCAGAGCAGCCGCAGCACCATCCCCTGGGCGAAAGTCGCCTCCTGGTACTCGTCGACGAGCACGTGCGTGAAGCGGCGCGCCACCCGCTCACGGACATGCGGCCGCTCGTGCAGCAGCCGGAACGCGGTCAGGACGAGATCGCCGCTGTCGAGCGCGCCGCGTTCGGCGAGCAGGCGGTCGTGATCGGCGTAGAGCTGCGCGAACTCGGCCTCGCGGGCCGCCAGGACGCGCGCCGCGTCGTTGAGCTCGTCGCTCGCGGGCGTCTGCCGGAGCAGATCGCCGGGCGTGACCATCTCCTCCTTCAGCCGGTCGATCCGCTCGACGAAGCTCGCCAGCAGTGGCGCCGGGTTGCCGCGGATCTCGTGCTGGCGCAACGTCAGGTCGCCGAGCCGGTCGAGCAGCAGCGCCACCCGGTCCGCCCGGGTCATCGGCACGAACAGCGGGTCGAGGCCCGCCTCGAGCGCTTCGTCGGCGAGCACCCCGCGACACAGCTCGTCGAACGTCTGCACGTGCAGCTCCTCGTACGGCGGCTCGATCAGCTCGCCGAGCCGCTCGCACATCTCCTCTCTCGCGCGCGCGGAGTGGACGAGCATCAGGATGCGCTCCGGCGTCGTCGGCCCCTCGGCCAGCCAGGCGTAACGGTGCGCCAGCACCGTCGTCTTGCCCGACCCCGCGCCGCCGAGCACCATCAGAGCGCCCCCGTCGTGGCTCGCGGCATCCCGCTGCGCCTCGGTCAGACTGTCTAGAGGGACACCGGCGCGCATCCCGAGCAAGGATACGGCTCCGTATCGGGCCGCCCCAGTCGCATTCGCGACTCCCGCTGCTTGCGGCGAAAGTTCGGCCAGCCGTCCCGTTACCGAACTCTAGAGACCTAGAGTTCGGTAAGAATCAAGCCAAAAGGCGGGCAGTGGAGCTAAACGCGGTCATAATTAGCTCCATTATGCGATCATTAGCTCCATGAGGAGCTTCGTCGATCTCGATACGACCTTCGCGGGCCAGCCCCGCGAGCTGGGTGCACTGCTCGCGCGGATAGACACTGGACGGGGGCGAGAAAGACTCTTCCTAGATCAGCAACCGGAGCTGCTGAAGCATCTGTCCCACGATGCGCGAATCGCTTCGATCACCGCCTCGAACGCGATCGAGGGCGTGGTGGTAGACCGCGATAGAGCCGAGCGTATCGCTGACGCGGCCCCGCGCTTTCGCAACCGCAACGAGAAGGAATTCGCCGGCTATCGGGACGCCGTCGACATGATGATGGCGGAGGCGATCGGGGAGACGCTTTCCGTTCCCCTCATCTTGCACCTGCACCGCATGCTCTTTCGCTATTCGAACGGTCGGGGCGGCTACCTGAAGACCGACCCCAACCTGATCCTCTCCTACGAGAGCGGCCAGCGGGAAATCGTCTTCGAGCCCGCGTCACCAGAGGAGACGGAGTTCCTGTTGACCGAGCTGATCGATCGCTACAATCGCGCCAAGGGCGCGGGCGAGACCCATCCGCTGGTGCTCATCGGAGCACTGATCCTGGACCTGCTGGCGATCCATCCGGTAGCCGACGGCAGCGGACGCCTGGCTCGGCTGACGACGACCCACGAGATGCTCTCCTGTGGTTACGGCGTGGCTCGTTACGTGAGCATCGAGCAACGCATCTACGAGTCCAAGAACACCTACTACTCCTCGCTGTACGAGTCCCAGCGAGGCTGGCACGAGAGCCGTCATGACATCTGGCCGTGGATCGGCTACCTAGTCCGCGTCGTCGGCGACGCGTATGACGACTTCGAGCGTCAGATTGCTTCCGTCGACGCTCCGCGCGGAAGCAAGCAGGAGCGGGTGCGTGAGTTCGTCCTGAGCCGAGGTCCCGACTCCTTTCGCCGCCGCGAGCTCGAACGCGCCCTTCCAGGCATAAGCACCGCCACGATCAGGCTGGTCCTCGCCCAGATGCGTGCCGAAGGACTGATCGAAGCGGAAGGATCCGGCGCGGGAGCCATCTGGCGACGCGCCTAGCGTCGGACGCCGAAGGTGGTCGTGTATGTGGCCGCGGGGAGCTCGGTCCGCTGCGGGCCGCTCGCGATCACGCCAATGCCGATCTCGCGGAAGCGCGAGTCGAGCATGTTGCGACGGTGGCCCGGGCTGTTCATCCAGGCCTTGACGATCTGGCGTGGGGTGCCGAGGTTGCCGGAGCCCCACGCGAGGTTCTCGCCGACGGCCCAGCTGATGCGGCCGCTGAGGTAGTGCGCGCCGTAGAGGCGGTCGACGACGTCGCGGCCGCGCTGCGACACGTGCCCGAAGTAGCTGCGCCGGACCATGTCGTGGGTGTGCCACTTCGCTGCCTTGCTGAGACGGTTGTTGATGCGTAGCCGGCGCAGGCCTCGGACGGTGCGGCGGTTGTTGATCAGGCAGACGGCGGCGCGGGCGAGACGGATCGTCGGAGTGGTGCGCGGAGCCGAGGAGGCCGCGGCGACGGCGACGTGGCAGTTGGGGAGATGGCCGCTGATCTTGGCCCGCGCGGCGTCGGCGCCGGGCGGGGCGAGCGCCAGCAGCAGCGCGCAGAGCATGATCGCCACGAGCACCGGGCGCAGCAGCGGGAGCAGGCGATTGGCGGGGGCCATCCCCAGTCCACTCGCCCGCTGGCCACGATTCCTTTAGCCCCGGGCGCAAGCGACCGTCCACAATGGACGGGTGACCGATCGTCTGCGCGATTACCGCGACAAACGTGACTTCGCCGCAACGCCCGAGCCCGCGGGAAGTGACAGCGCGCCAGCCGAGCTGCCGCGCTTCGTCGTTCAGCAGCACCACGCCACCAACCTGCACTGGGACCTGCGGCTCGAGCACGCGGGCACGCTGGCGTCGTGGGCGGTACCGCGCGGCATTCCCTTTCATCCGAAGGAGGACCGGCTCGCGGTGCGGACCGAGGACCATCCGCTGAAGTACCTCGAGTTCGAGGGCGAGATCCCGGTCGGCAACTACGGCGCCGGCACGATGACCGTCTGGGACAGCGGGACCTACGAGCTCGAGAAGTGGCGCGACGACGAGGTGATCGTCGTCTTCCACGGCGAGCGAGTCGACGGCCGCTACGTCCTCTTCCAGACCAAGGGCAAGAACTGGATGATCCACCGGATGGATCCGCCAGCGCCCGGCGTCGAGCCGATGCCGGAGCGGATCGAGCCGATGACGGCGAAGCTCGGCCCGCTGCCGGCCGACGACTCCGCCTTCGCCTACGAGGTCAAATGGGACGGCATCCGCGCCGTTGCGCGAGTCGACCGCGGCCATCTCGACCTGACCGGCCGCAACGGCACCGACTACAAGCCGCGCTACCCGGAGCTGCGCCCGCTCGGCGCCGCGCTCGGCTCGACGCGAGCGATCCTCGACGGTGAGATCGTCGCCTTCGACGACCAGGGCAAGCCGAGCTTCGAGCGGCTCCAGTCGCGAATGCACCTGACCGGTGAGACAGCGATCAAGCGGCGCGCCAAGGAGCTGCCCGTCACCTACGTCGCCTTCGACCTGCTCTGGCTCGACGGCCACCTCACGACCGGCCTCCCCTACCGCGACCGCCGCCGGCTGCTCGCTGACCTCGAGCTAGAGGGGCCGTGCTGGCGCGCCCCCGCCCACCACGAGGGAGACGGCGCGGCGCTGTTGGAGGCGACCCGCGAGCAGGGACTCGAGGGCATCGTCGCCAAGCGGCTCGAGTCGCCCTACGAGCCCGGTCGCCGCTCCGGCGCGTGGATCAAGGTCAAGAACGTATTGCGTCAGGAGGTCGTGATCGGCGGCTGGTCGCCGGGCGAGGGCAAGCGGTCGGGCAGCCTCGGTGCAATCTGCGCCGGCGTCCACGACGAGGACGGCCAGCTGCGCTACGCCGGCAAGGTCGGGACCGGATTCGATGAGGCGATGCTCGACCTGCTCACCAGCAAGCTCGAGCCACTCCGCTGCGACAGCAGTCCTTTCACCGGCCGCCAGCCGCCGCGCAACACGAACTTCGTCGAACCCGAGCTCGTCGCGGAGGTCGAGTTCCGCGAGTGGACCCGCACCGGCACCCTGCGCGCCGGCGTCTTCCTCGGACTGCGCGACGACGTCGACGCAGCGGCCGTCATCCGCGAGAGCTGAGCCCGCGGACAGAACGCAATTTCCCTGCCACGCATGGATTCACCCTTGCCGATGGGGGTACGGTTCGAGGCATGCCCAGAGCTATCTGGAGCGGGGCGATCAGCTTCGGCCTCGTGAACATCCCGGTGAAGCTGTACTCGGCGGTCTCGAAGAAGACCGTCCGCTTCAACCAGCTCGACGGCAAGGACAACACGCGGATCCAGCAGAAGCGGGTCAACCCGAAGACCGGTGACGAGGTTCCCTACGAGCGGATCGTCAAGGGCTATGAGATCTCGCCCGACCGCTACGTGGTGATCAAGCCCGAGGAGCTCGAGTCGGTCGAGCCGCGCAAGACGCACATGATCGAGATCGAGGACTTCGTCGAGATCGACCAGATCGACCCGATCTTCTACGACCACCCCTACTACCTCGCGCCGGGCAAGGGCGCGACGAAGGCCTACGCGCTGCTGCTCAAGGCGATGGAGGAGTCGGGCAAGGTCGGCATCGCGCGGGTGGTCATCCGCTCGAAGGAGCAGCTGGTTGCGCTGCGCGCCCAGGACGGCGTGCTGCACATGGAGACGATGCTGTTCGGCGACGAGGTCGTGCCGCCCAGCTCGCTCGAGGAGATCCCCGACGCCTCGGAGCTCGAGGCGAGCGCGCGCGAGGTCAAGATGGCCGGCGAGCTGATCGAATCGCTGTCGGCCGAGTTCGACCCGTCGAAGTACCGCGACTCCTACCGCGAGCAGGTGCTCGACCTGATCGAGCGCAAGGCGGAGGGCGAGGAGATCGCCATCCAGCCCGACGAGGAGGAGCGGCCCGAGGTCCCCGACCTGATGGCCGCGCTCGAGGCGAGCATCGCCGGTGCAAAGCGCCAGGGCGGGACCGCCGCGAAGAAGAAGCCGGCGGCGCGCAGGAAGCCAGCGGCCAAGGCTGCCGCCAAGAAGCGCGCGCCAGCCAAGAAGAAGCCCGCGGCCAAGAAGTAGGTGGCGCCCGAGGTCGACGTCGACGGCCGGCGGCTGAAGCTGTCGAACCTCGACAAGGTCCTCTATCCCGAGCCCGGCTTCGCCAAGGGCCAGGTGATCGACTACTACACGCGCATCGCCCCCGCAGTGCTGCCGCATCTCCAGGGCCGGGCGCTGACGCTGAAGCGCTACCCCAACGGCGTCGACGGCAAGTACTTCTACGAGAAGCAGAAACCGTCGCACGCGCCCGAGTGGGTCCGCTCGGCGACGATCGAGACCGGCGACCGCGACATCGACTTCGTCCTCTGCGACGACCTCCCTACGCTCGTCTGGCTCGCCAACCTCGCGGACTTGGAGCTGCATCCGTCGCTTGCGCTGGCGGAGAACCCGGACCGCCCGACGGTGCTCGCCTTCGACCTCGACCCCGGCGAGCCGGCCGCCCTCCCAGAGTGCCGCGAGGTCGCGCTACTGCTGCGCGACCTGCTCGCCGACCTCGGCCTCGAATGCCTCGCGAAGACCTCCGGCTCGAAGGGCATGCAGGTCTACGTCCCGCTCAACACGCCCATCACCTACGACGACACCAAGCCCTTCGCCCAGGCAATCGCCCAACTGCTCGAGAAGCAGCACCCGAAGCTCGTCACGTCGTCGATGAAGAAGAGCCTGCGCCCCGGCAAGGTCTTCATCGACTGGAGCCAGAACTCGCGCCACAAGACGACGGTCGCGGTCTACTCGTTGCGCGCTCGCGCGCAACCAACCGTCTCCACCCCGGTCACCTGGGACGAGATCGCAGACGACAGCCAGGAGCTGGTCTTCGAGACCGACGCCTTGCTCGAGCGCGTCGACGAGCACGGCGACCTCTTCGCGCCGGCGATCGACCTGGAGCAGGAGCTGCCGTCTAGCTAAGGTCAACTGAATGGTCGACTGGTCGATTGCTAGGAGGGTGGCGGGCCTGGTCGCGCGGGCGGAGGACCGCGTGGTCGACCCGGGGCTCGACCTGGTCGCGCTCGGCACCGAGTTCGAGTCGCGGGTCAGCGACTACACCCGCCTCGTCCCCGTCAGCCCGATCCCAACTCCCGAGCTGGTCAGCCGCCACGGCTGGTCGGACGCGAACTTCGAGGCGATGGCCGAGCTGATGCAGCCGGTCGAAGCGCGGATGAACGAACGGTTCGAGAAGGCGGGCCGGCTCGCCGGACCGCTCCGCGCGGGCGCCGGCGCGGCGCTGGCGGTCGAGCTCGGGCTGGTGGTCGGCTACATGTCGCAGCGCGTGCTCGGCCAGTACGAGCTGTCGCTGATCGCCGGCACGGCCAACCCTCGGCTGTTGTTCGTGGGAACGAACCTGGTCGGCGCCGCGGCGACGCTGAACGTCGACCGCGATGCGTTCGTCCGCTGGGTGACCGTTCACGAGCTGACCCACGCGATGCAGTTCGGCGGTGTGCCGTGGCTGCGCGACTACATGGGCGGCCTGCTGAAGGAGTACCTCGCGACCGTCGACGCCAAGCCCGAGCCGAGCAAGTCCAACGGTGGCCTGATTGGCCGCTTGCGCGGCATCGACCTCCCGGACCCCTCCGAGCTCGCCGAGCGCTTCCGCGACGGCGGTGTCGCCGCACTCGTTCAGACCGACGAGCAGCGTGACGTGATGGAGCGGATGCAGGCCGCGATGGCCGTCGTCGAGGGCCACGCCGAGCACGTGATGGACGCGCTCGCTCCGGAGCTGGTTCCCCAGCACGAGGGTTTGCGCGCAGCGATGGACGCTCGGCGCCAGAGTCGCTCGGCGCCAGAGCGAGTGCTGCTGCGTCTGCTGGGCATGGAGATGAAGCTGCGCCAGTACAAGGTCGGCAAGGAGTTCTGCGACGCGGTGGTCGCCACCGCCGGAATCGATGGACTGAACCGAGTATGGGTTGGACCCGAGGCTCTGCCGACACTCGCGGAGCTGGAGCATCCAGCCGATTGGCTGGCTCGCCAACCAGTAGATCCAGGCCGTCTCGCGACCGGTTGAAACGGCCTCGGCATCCCCTTCCAAAGTGCCGAATTTGGAGACGCCGTCTTACCCTCGATCCCGCTCCTGAAGCGAACCGGTCAGACCAATAGAGTCCTCGCGCTATGACCACCACGCCCTGGGGCGATGCGACCCAACTGCGTGCGCGGCGCTTGCGACCCGGCCCGGGCGCGGACCCTGTCGCGGTGACGCGCAATCAGCGCGAACGGATGTACGCGGCGATGGTCGCGGCCGTTTCCGAGAACAGCTACGAGGCGACGCGCGTCGCTGATGTCGTCAAGCTGTCCGGCGTCTCACGCAGCGCCTTCTACAAGCATTTCGACGACAAGCTCGACTGCTTCCTCGCCACGCTGGACGAGCTTGCCGTGCTTGCCTATCGGCGGCTGGCGGACGCATACGACGAAGACCAGCCCTGGGAGGAGCGCCTGCGCAACGTCGCGGATGCGTTGCTCGATCTACTGCTCGAGCAAGCGGCGGCGGCCCGCTTCTGCCTGGTCGAAGTCTATGCCGCGGGCCCCGAGGCCGTGCAGCGGCTCGACAGCGCGATCTTCGCCGCCGAAGGCGCGGCCGCCGATGCGTTCGAGGAGTCCCCCGAGCGCGGGGGAATGCCACGCGACGTGGTTCGCGCGATCGTCGGCGGAATCCTCAAGACCGTCCACACGCGCCTGCGGCGTGGCCAAGAGGCCGAGTTGATCCACGAGCTGCCGCAGCTGATCGACTGGGCGCTGAGCTACCGCACTCCACCGGAGACGTTGCGCCGCCCTCGACGCCAGCCGGACCGCGGCGCGGCGCCGACGCCAGACGCATCCGCCCCCTATGAGCGGCTCGTCACAGCGATCACCGCGACGATCGCCGAGCGCGGGTATGCAGACACCACGATGGTCGAGATCGCCGACCGCGCCGCCTTCGAGCAGGGCCAGCCGGGCACGCGGGTGGTGGACCGCGCCGCCGCCTCGCTCAGCACCTTCTACGGCAACTTCGAGAACAAAGAAGCAGCACTGCTCGCCGCGGTCGAACGCGAGCGCGAGCAGTCGTTGGCGACATTCAGGGCGGCCTACGAGGCCGAGCCCGAATGGCCACTCGCGCTGCGCGCCGGTATCGACGCGCTGTTCGGTTTCCTCGCCGCCGAGCCCGCCGCGGCCAGCGTGGCGATCGTGGACGTCTTCACCGCCGGCCACGACGCGCTCGAGGCCGGCGACCAGACGATCCAGGCATTCCAGATCTTCCTCGAGCCAGGCCACGAGCTGGCGGCCGATCGGCCGCCGCTCGTTGCCGAGGCAGTCGTCAACGCGACTTATGCGCTCGTCTATGGCCAGATCCGCCAGAACCGCGTTCAGCGGCTGCGTGAGCTGACTCCGACCGCCGCATTCGTCCAGCTCGCGCCTTTCGTCGGTGCGCCGGCCGCCTGCGCGGCGGCTAACTCCTAGCCTCGCCGAGGGCCACCTGGCTGGCTCGCCGGCCAACTTTCAGTATCGCCGTGTTCCTATCTTGTAAGATGCTGTCTCTAACAGCACGCAGAGAGGCGAACCGGCCGGGTGGAGACTCGCAAGAGGCCCAGTATCAAGCTGACGGGAGGACCCCACGGGATACCGCGTGCGGTCGTCCACGAGGTACAGCGAGGCAGGCTGCTCGACGCGCTCGCCGAGGTGATCGCCGAGGAGGGCTACCTCGACACGACGGTCCACAAGATCCTCAAGCGCGCCGGGATCTCGCGGCGCACCTTCTACGAGATCTTCACCGACAAGGAGGACTGCTTCCTCGTCGCCTACCAGGAGGCGGCCGACCACATCCTCGTACTCGTCCAGCGCGCCTGCCGACTCGGCGGGACGCCGGAGATACGGATCGAGAACAGCCTGCGGGCGCTGCTCGAGTTCGTCGAGAGCGAGCCGAAGGTCGCCCGGATGCTCGTCGTCGAGGTGCTGGCCGCCGGCGAGAAGGCGCGCGTCCGGCGTGCCAAGACGATGGAGCGCCTGACCGCGCTAGGTGCGGACGCACTCCAAGAGCGGTATGAGAACCGCGACGAGGCACTCCTGCGCGCCCGTGTCCTGACAGGCGGAATCCACGAGCTCGTCTACGACGCGCTCGCGCGCGGGAAGGTCAAGGGAATATCCGAGCTCGCCGGCGAGGTCGTGTCATTCCATCTCGTCCCACCGGAGGTCGTCCATGGCGGTTAGCGCCCCAAGCGCGGCCCCCCGCCGTAGCCGACGCCCCGATCAGCTGACCGGGGGACGTCATGGACTGACGGCCGAGGAGGTCCAAGCCTCGCAACGCGACCGGATCATGCGTGCCATGACCGAGGCCGTCGGCGAGCACGGCTATCACGGCGTTCGGATCGCCGACGTCGTCTGGCGCGCCGGTGTCTCGCGCAAGACCTTCTACGAGCTGTTCGGCGGCAAGGACGACTGCTTCTGCGCGACCTACGGCGCCTGGGTCGACCGTCTTCTGGCCACGACGTTCGACGCGTTCGAGACGCAGACCGACTGGATCGACCAGTTGCGCGCCGCCCTCACCGCGCTCTTGGGCACGCTGGCGCGTGAGCCCGATGCCGCACGGATGTGCTTCAGCGAGGTGCTCGTCGCCGGCGGCGAGACACAGCGGCGGCGCGAGCAGACAGCGGCGGCAGTCGCCGAGCTGTTCCAGGCGCCCGCGATGCCCGACGGCCCACTCGGCGAGACGCTGCGCGCCGGACGTGTCAGCGAGCTCGGCGAGACACTGCGCCGTGAGATCGCGGCCGGCCGTACCGAGCGACTGCCGGAGTTGGTTCCCGAGTTGATGTGCGCGATGGTGTTGCCGTTCCTCGGGATGGACGTCGCGCAGCGCGAGTTGAACCGCGGCGTCGCGACCGCGGTATGACCACCGGGGGCACGGCGCCGCGCGGAGGCTCGTTTGCCGACGCGGCATTTGCGGCGACGGCCACCGCCTACGCAGGCGCGCCCGGTGGCTGGGAGATCGCTATCCAATCAGCGATCGGCGGCCTGTTCGGCTTCCTCGCGGAGCGCCCCGACCAGACGACGGCATGCTTAGCCGCGGACTGCGGAGCAGGTCGTGACGCGCTCCGGCAACGCGACGAGACGATCGCCCGCTTCGTCGAGCTACTGCGCCCGGGCTTCGCCGCCTCGGCCGCACCGCCACCGCCGGTGGTTGCCGAGGCGATCGGCGGCGGGATCTACGAGCTAGTGCGCAGCCACGTGCTCGAGCGCCGCCTGGAGGATCTACCCGGTGCGGTCCCGAACGCCACGATCGTCGCCTTGTCGCCGTTCATGGGAATGGACGGCGCGCTCACGATCGTCGGCTCGGACTAAATGAACTGAACGCAATGGGGCCGCGCCCCTCCTGCGCGGCCCCACCCCTCCAACTGCGTTCTCGGGAGCAGAACCCTCCGATGCCTCCGAGACGCGAGGAGCGTAACAGTGCGTACCTTTCGTGTCAACCGTTACAAAGTGGTCTGACCAATAGCCGCTGAGCCCGCATTCGCGAGCTTGGAAGCGCGCGTCGTGCCCATGAATGGGGCCAGCGTGATGAAGGCCGCGAGCGGCGCGACCTCATACAGTCGCTCGGCGCCTTGGTGGCGCAGAGACGAGTGGAGCAGCGCGTCCAGAGTCGCGCCGATCGCCTCCGCGGCGATCGGGTTGGTGTCGGGGAACTGGCGAAAGCCTTCATCGAGCAGCAGGCTGAACCGGCTCAGGCCCTGAGCGCGTAGGCCCATTCCCGCGGCGCCCGTCGCCCAGACGCGCAGGCCACCGAGCTGCGCCGTCAGCGGGTCTGTCGCGAGGAATGCGAAGAACGCGCACAGCCCAACGCTGACCGAGGTCGCCCAGTCGGACGCCGTGCTCGCCTGCGTGACGGTCGCCTTGAAGAGACGCCGCTGCGCGTCGGCGAGCGTTGCGAGGAACGCGTCCTCCTTACCGTCGAAATGGACGTAAAAAGTGGTCAGCGATACCGCCGCGCGCGCCGCGATCTCGGTGATCGGCATCTCCGCGTAGCCCTTCTCGGCAACAAGCTCGACGACTGCCGCGAGGATCCGCTCGCGAGCGTCCCGCGGCTCGGGACGAAGCGGGATGAGCTGGGGTGGAATCTCGCGCGGGCGCCGCAACGGCTCCGGCGGCGTGTGGTAGCTCTGCATCCAGGCGAACAGCTCGGGCATCAACGCCGGAAGCTCGTCGAGCCGCTCTTCACGCACCCGTGCGTGAATGATCTTGCGAGCGCCGCCGGTCACCGCGCGAACGATCTCGCGCGGCATTCCGGCCCGCTCTGGCGAATCCTCGAGCGCACGACAGGTGATGTCCTCGAGCGCGCGATCGAGGCGCTCGATCACCGCCACGGCCTCCGGACCTCCGGCGTAGACCTCCACCCACGCGACACGGGCCGTGGCCGGCTGAGCGACGAGCGCCGCGGCGGAGGCGTCGAGCATCGCCGCGAGCCTGCGGTCCCACGGTCCGGACGCTTCCTCGAAGCCCGCCAGAACGGCCGACTTCGCGAATTCCGTGATCCCCTCGAGCGTTGCCACGAAGCAATCGCGCTTGTTGGAGAAGTGCCTGTAGAAGGCGTTGCGCGAGACGCCCGCCACGAAGAGGATGTCCTCGACGCGAGTCGCGTCATAGCCCCGCTCGGCGACCACCGCTACGGTTGCGCCCAGCAACCGCTCACGCTGCTGTTGATTGACCTCCTTCGGCCCCTTTCCCGGACCCGGTGGCAGCTTGCGCGATCGCAGAGACTCGGCTTCCCCCCAAGGCGTCATCGTCATATTGGCCGACGATAGCGACGCCTTGGAGACGATCCCGTCTTCAGGACTAATCCAGTCTGCAAGTAGAATGGCCCCCGATGGCCGTCACGCTGCCGACCACCCAAAGCCCGCTCGACAACATCACCTACGAGGACCTCTACCGGCGCTGGGAGAACGGCAACTGGAAGGCGACCGCGATCGACTTCTCGCAGGACGCCGAGCAGTGGCAGACGGACTTCACCGAGTTCGACCGCAAGGCGGCGCTCTGGAACTACTCGCTGTTCTTCTGGGGCGAGGACGCCGTCGCCGACGGCCTCTCGCCCTACGTCGATGCCGCGCCGCTCGAGGAGCAGAAGTACTTCCTCACGACGCAGCAGGTCGACGAGGCGCGCCACGCGGTCTTCTTCAACCGCTTCATGAAGGAGGTCGTCGGGATCGGCGGCGACTCGATCGGCGACAGCCTCGCGATCGTCCAGCCGCAGCTCAGCTGGGGGTTCAGAAAGGTGTTCCGCCGGCTCGAGAAGATGTGCGACGAGTTGCGTAAGGACCCGTCGATTCCGCAGCTCGCGGCGGGCGTCGCGCTCTACCACGTGGTCATCGAGGCGACGCTCGCGCAGCCCGGCCAGCACTTCATCACCAGTTACCTCGAGGATCGTGAGCTGCTGCCCGGCTTCCGCGCAGGGATGGAGAACGTAGCGGCCGACGAGCAGCGCCACATCGGCTTCGGCGTCAAGCTGCTGCACGACCTGCGCAAGATGGACCCCGAGGTTCCCTACGCGGTCGCCGACCTACTACGCGAGGTGATGCCCTGGACGATCAACGTGCTCGTCCCGCCGGGCTGGGACGAGCGCTACATCGAGACGTTCGGCTACACGATCGAGGACCTTGGCGAGCAGGGAGCGGCCTCGCTCGAGACGAAGCTGCGCAGCGCCGGCATGCCGCTCGAGGAGCTGCCGGGACCGCCCGTGATGC
The DNA here is from genome assembly GCA_965653255.1 of uncultured Solirubrobacterales bacterium. Classification (GTDB taxonomy): domain Bacteria; phylum Actinomycetota; class Thermoleophilia; order Solirubrobacterales; family Thermoleophilaceae; genus JAAYBF01. The sequence continues at coordinate 24,997 of CBFGZN010000001.1, forward strand.
CACTCGACGGCACGCCGCGCGAGCGAGCGGTCCGCGGCAAGGCGCTCTCCAAGGCCGGCTACCTCGGCGAGAAGACCGGCCCGCCGGCACGCGACCCGGAGCACGTCCAGATGCTGTTCGAGTCGGTCGCCAACGGTCTCGACCTAGACGCCGCGCGCGCCCCGGGCTCGATCCAGTGGGACTTCGTCGACCACGAGCCGTGGCACGTGGTCGTCGCCAACGGCGCGACCCACGCCGCCCGCGGACCCGCCGACAACCCGACCGTCCGCTTCGAAGTCGGCTTCGAGGACTGGGTCGACGTCGTCGCCGGCCGCCTCGACCCGCGCAGGCTGATGCTGCGCGGCAAGCTCCGCCCCCGCGGCGACCTGCGCTGGCTCTTCAAGAGCCGCAAGATGTTCCCGGCTGGCTAGTCCAGCTCGCGCTCGAGCTGGCCTGCTCGCGCTACGACGGTGTCGACGATGTCGTCGACGACGGCTTGGTGTCCCCCCTCGTCGCGCAACTCGTCGACGAGCTTCGGGGCGACCGCCGCCGCGCGCTTGGCGAACCCCCGCACGCGGCGCAGCGTCGCCGCGCCGCCGAGGCCCGCCTCGGCGGCGAACCGCTCGACGTGGCGGCGGCGGACATACTCGGCGCGATACTCGCCGCCGAGCTTCATCGCCATCTTCTTGCCGAGGCCGTAGACGGTTGTCGACAGCAGGTCGTAGAAGGGCGCCAGCCGCGTGCCGTCTGCGGCGTGCAGCAACGCGAAGTTCTTCCCGTGCGCGTCGTGATTGCCGATCAGGAAGTTGAAGCTGGCGGCATCGACCATGCGCAGCGTGTCGAGCGCCGGGACTGCGCCAGCCACGCCGAGCAACCGGAAGCAGTCGGCAAGCTTCGGGCCGCCCTCGTTCTCGTACTTCAGCTCGGGCGGCACGCTCAACGCCTGACAGAAGTCCTCCTGATGAACTCGCGTTACGCGACCGCCATCGTCGGTGCGGCGGTCGTAGCGCTCGACCAGGAGGAACTCGCGGCCGGCGACCCGCTCCACGGTGGCGCTGGCAGCGCCGATCCCCAACTCGCCGGCGAGGCGCAGGCAGAAGGCCTCGTTGGCGACCGAGTCGGCGAGCCCGTCGATCGGCGTCTTGATGATGTGGGTGCTCGGGGCGGAGCCCAGCGGCTGACCGATCCGGCCCTCCTCCGCGACGACGACCAGCTTGTCCTGCGCGCCGGCGAGCGAGATGCGGACGTCGCCGTCGGGATCGGCCATCAGCGGGCGCCGCGGAACCTCGTCGATCGCCGCGGCGAGGGTAGCGTCGTCAAGCCACTCGACGGCCCGCTCGCGCTCCGCCGGTCGGAGATATTCGCCGGGCGGGACCAGCGAGATCGCGCCGGCGCAGTCGCCGCCGAGCGCCGACAGCAGGCCGAAGTCGTTGCGCTCGCTGACGTCGCGTAGCCGCGCGGCCGCGCGGCGGACCTTGCCCTCCGGGAGCAGGTTGGCGAAGAAGCTCTCGGTCACCGCATCGTCGAAGGGCTCGTCGCGTACCGGCAGCGCACGCGACAGCGGCGGCCCGGGGGCGGTCACGTAATCAGGCGCGTAGACGAAGCTCAGCCGGCCACGGTCCTGCTCCAGCGTGCCGGCGCGGCGGTCGAGCAGCCAGACGTCAAGCGTCTCCATCGGGCTCCGCCGGACCGGTCGCCACGACGCTGATCCCCAATGCGCGCATGGCGGCGAGCGTGGGCGCAAGCCGCAGATTCGGCTTGCCCCTCTCGAGATCGACGATGAACCGCCGGCCCGTACCGCTGGCCAGCGCGAGATCCTCCTGCCGCAACCCGCGCGCGAGTCGCGCGGACCGAACCGCGCGACCGACGTCCTCGGGGCTGTCGAGAGGGGTGGACCGTGTGATGTACCCGCTCGGGAACATCTGGCAACTGTAGCACTTCGGCGCGGGAAATGTTACCGCTCGGGAACTTCCAGGTCCGATGCCACCACAAGAGGCTCCCGTGTTACCGCTCGGGAACACCGCGCCGGCCGGCGGCGAACCACGCATATACTCGCCCGGTGCCTGACTCGGGGGAGTTGGAGGGGCAAGCGACGCAGCTGCTGCAGCGGCTGATCCGGTTCGACACGGTCAATCCGCCGGGGGCCGAGGAGGAGTGCCAGCAGTACCTGCGCGGGCTGCTCGAGGGCGCCGGATTCGAGGTCGAGCTGCTGGCCGCCGTCCCGGGCCGGCCGAACCTCGTAGCGCGACTGCGGGCGCCCACTGGAGCCGACGGGCCGACGCTGTGCCTGCTCGGCCACGTCGACACCGTGCTGGCCAACCCGGCCGAGTGGGAGGTCGACCCCTGGTCGGGCGAGCTGCGCGACGGTTGCGTCTGGGGGCGCGGAGCGCTCGACATGAAGAGCCAGGTTGCTGCGGAGGTGGCGGCGGCGTGCGCGCTCGCCGAGACGGGTTGGCGGCCGGAGGCTGGCGAGCTGAAGCTCGTGATCACCGCCGACGAGGAGACGGGCGCGACCTACGGAGCGCAGTGGCTCTGCTCCGAGCATCCCGACAAGGTGCGCGCCGACCTGATCGTCAACGAGGGCGCGGGCGCGTCGTTCGAGTACGGCGGCCGGCGCATCTACCCGGTCTGCGTCGCCGAGAAGGGCGTCTTCCGCTTCGCGCTGACCACCCACGGCCGCGCGGGCCACGCTTCGCTGCCGCGGATCGGCGACAACGCGCTGACCAAGCTCGGGCCGATCCTCGCGGCGCTCGCCGACGGCGGCGTCGCGCCAGAGCGTTCGCCTGAGCCCGACGCCCTCCTGACGGCACTCGGCCTCGCACCGGATGACGTCGCCGCCGAGCTGGGCCTCGCGCCGGACGACCCGACCGCGCTCGCCGCCGCGCTCCAGCGCGTCGAGGCGACGGACTCGCGGATCGCGGTGATGCTCGAGCCGCTGCTCGGCGTCACCTTCGCCCCAACGATGGCGGCGGCCTCCGAGAAGATCAACGTGATCCCCTCGGAGGCGACAGTACGCGTCGACTGCCGCGTCCCGCCGGGCCTCGGCGAGGACCACGTCCGGGCCCGACTCGCCGACGCCCTCCCGCCGGGCGACCGCACGATCGAGTTCGCCGAGACCGTCGTCGGCAACCGCTCGCCGATCGACACGCCGCTGATGGAGGCGATCCGCTCGTTCGTCGCGGAGGAGGACCCCGGAGCGACGATCGCCGCCACCGCGCTCGCCGGCTTCAGCGACTCGCACTGGTTCCGCGCCGCCTTCCCCGACTGCGTCGCGTACGGCTTCTTCCCGCAGCGCAAGATGGACCTCTTCGAGGCGATGCCGCTCGTCCACGGCGCCAACGAGCGGATCCCGGTCGAGGACCTCGCCCTGGCGGCGCGCTTCTACGGCCGGCTGGTCGAGCGGCCCAGCGTGCGCCGGACCGGGCATGTCGAGCGCCTCAACCGGGCGCTGAACCGGCTCGGCCCGCTTCTACGGCCGGCTGGTCGAGCAGACCCTGGGCTAATGCCGGCGGCCTCGGTCGCCGACAGGGATAGGACCTATGCCTACGCCCCTGCTCAACTTCGCCTTCACCTACCAAGAGTTCGAGAACTGGATGGTGGTGTGGCTGCCGATCATCTTCATGGGGCTGATCGCCGCCGTGCTGATCGCGATGTTGCGCTTCATGCCGAGCTTCAAGATGAAGCCGCAGGAGATCAAGCCGTCGTCGTCGGACTCGGTCGGCTGGAGCGACGTCGCGGGCGTGGAGGAGGCGAAGGACGAGCTGCGCGAGGTCGTCGAGTTCTTGCGCGACCCGAAGCGCTTCAAGCAGATCGGGGCGCGCGTTCCGAAGGGGATCCTGCTGCACGGCCCGCCCGGCACCGGCAAGACGCTGCTCGCCAAGGCGGTCGCGCACGAGTCGAACGCCCGCTTCTACGCGCAGAGCGCGTCGGCCTTCGTGGAGATGTTCGCCGGGCTTGGCGCGGCGCGCATCCGGCGCCTGTTCAAGGAGGCGCGCAAGAGCTCGCCGGCGATCGTCTTCATCGACGAGCTCGACGCGATCGGCTCGACGCGCGGCAACGACGTCTCGGGCGAGAAGGACCAGACGCTCAACCAGCTGCTCGTCGAGCTCGACGGCTTCGGCGGCCGTGACGGCCTGGTCGTGATCGGCGCCTCGAACCTGCTCGACAAGCTAGACCCCGCCCTGCTGCGGCCTGGCCGCTTCGACCGCCAGGTGTTCGTCACCCCACCCGACCTCGAGGGCCGCAAGCAGGTGCTCGCCGTGCACACGCGCGACAAGCCACTCGAGCCGGGGATCGACATCGAGCTGGTCGCCCGCCAGACGAGCGGCCTCACCGGCGCCGACCTCGCCAACATCTGCAACGAGGCAGCGATCCTCGCCGGACGCGACCGCCGCGACAAGATCGCCACGAGCGACTTCCAGGCGGCGCTCGAGCGCGTCGTCGCCGGCATGCAGTCGCGCCGCGTGATCACCAACCACGAGAAGCGCGTCGTCGCCTACCACGAGGCCGGCCACGCACTCTGCGCCGAGCTGCTGCCAAGCACCGACAAGGTCCACCGCGTCTCGATCATCCCGCGCGGCCAGGCGCTCGGCTACACGCTCAACCTGCCCGAGGAGGACCGCTACCTCAAGACGCGCGAGGAGCTGATGGACCGTCTCGTCGTCCTGCTCGGCGGTCGCACCGCCGAGCACCTCGTGTTCGGCTCGATCACCACCGGCGCCTCCGGCGACCTGCGCGCGGTCCACGACATCTCGCGCGCGATGGTCACCCAGTACGGAATGGGCACCGGACTGATGTCGCGTGAGCTGAACGCCGGCGACTACTCGATGTCCGACGCCACCCGCCGGGCGATCGACGAGGAGCAGCAGTTCATCACCGACCAGGCCCACCGCCGCACGCTCGCCCTGATCACCGAGCACCGCGAGCTGCTCGACGCGCTTGCCGACGAGCTGCTCGACCGCGAGGCACTCGAGCGCGAGGACATCGACCGGATCGTCGCCGAGGCACGCCAGGCGAATAGACTTCCGGCCCGTGTTCGGTGAGATCGACCACATCGGAATCGCCGTCGAGGACATCGACGGGTCGCTGGCGCTGTACCGCGACAAGCTCGGGATGCGCGAGGAGCATCGCGAGACGATCGAGGAGCAGGGCGTCGAGGCGATGCTGCTGGAGATCGGCAACGCGCACATCGAGCTGATCGCGCCGATCGATCCCGAGGGCGGCGTCGCGCGCTTCCTGGAGAAGCGGGGCCCCGGGATCCATCACGTCGCCTACCGGACCCAGGACATCGACGGCGACATCAAGCGGCTGGTGGCCGCCGGCATGCGGATGATCGGCGACGAGGCACACCCCGGCATCCGGGGCTCGCGCGCGATCTTCGTCCACCCCAAGTCGACCGGCGGCGTGCTCACCGAGCTCGTCCAACCAGCGGAGGATCGTTAGTCATGGCGCAGAGCGCTCGTACCGACATCGGCTTTCAAGGCGGCCAAGTGCTGTCGTTACGGACAGCTGACGAGGCCTTCAAGAAGCTGATGGACGCGCTCGCCGACGACGGTGCCGCCCGCTGGCATGCAGTCGAACTCGACGACGAGCTGCTGCAGCTCGATCTCTCCCAGATCGTCTATGTCCGTCGCGAGACGGGCAACCGCGCCGTCGGGTTCTAGCCCGACCCCGGCCTACTGGCGATTGAACAGGGCTCCTACTGCCGATTGACCGGGATGCCTAGTCCCGATTGGCCGGGGGTCCTACTCCCGATTGGCAAAGGGGTCTGTTCCCGATCCGCAGGGGGTCCTACTCCCGATTAGCAGATTTTTGATAGCGTATGAGCATGGCGCTCATACCCCGGAACATCGAGACCGAGGTCCGCGACGTGCTCGCGGTCAGCCGCGCGGGCGCCATCTTGGGGCCACGGCAAGTGGGAAAGAGCACCCTCGCGCAAGCGCTCATACGCGACGGTCTCCTGAACGGCTACTGCAATCTCGACGATGAGGGGCTCCTGTCGTTAGCGCAGTCGGATCCGAATGGCCTGATCGCCGACCTCGATATGCCGGCGGTCATCGACGAGATACAACGGGCTCCCGGTCTGCTTCTGGCTATCAAGATGGTCGTCGACAGCTCGGATCTGCGCGGGCAGTTCCTCATCACGGGGTCAGCCAACCTGCTCACCTCCCGCGTCGTCGCCGATGCCCTTCCAGGACGAGTCGAGTACGTAAACCTCTGGCCGTTGTCGCAGGGAGAGATCGAGGGTGTCCGAGACGACTTCATCGACCGGCTGCTTGCAGGCGAGCCTCCGCGCCTCCGGGATGAGCGGATTGGGCGGAAGCCGCACGCCGAGCGCGTGGTGCGTGGCGGATTTCCGGACGCCTACAGGCGGTCCTACCCGAATCGAGCGCGCTACTTCGAGTCCTATGTCCAGGCAATTCTGGGGCGCGACCTCCCGTCCATCACCGATGTGCGGGTGGAGCCGGACAAGCTGAATCAGTTGCTGCACTTGCTCGCCGCCCGGTCTGGAAACTTGGCTTCCTTCGCCGGGATCGCCACGCGGTTGGAGCTGGATTCCAAGACGGTGAGGGCTTATACGGCACTACTCGAGGAGCTGTTCGTCGTCTACCGCCTGCGCCCGTGGTCGAGGAACCTGGGTTCGCGTCACGTCAAGACGCCCAAGCTGTTCCTTACCGACACCGGGATGATGTCCGCCTTGACTTCCGCCGACGCCACGCGGTATGCAGCCATAGATCAGGGCGAGCTGGCCGGCATGCTGCTCGAGACCTTCGTCGTGATGGAGCTGGTCAAACAGCGCACCTGGTCCAAGGCGAGAGCCGACCTGTATTTCTACCGGGACGCCCAGCTGCGCGAGGTCGATGTGGTGATCGAGACGCCGGCAGGCGAAGTGGCTGGCGTTGAGGTCAAGGCGGCGGCCTCGCTGGGACGGGCGGACACGCGTGGATTGCGCTTCCTGCGCGACAAGCTGGGCGAGCGGTTCAAGGCTGGTGTAGTGCTCTACAACGGTGCTAGGACGCTGCGAATGGGCGAGCGAATTTGGGCGGTGCCGTTGCGGGGGTTGTGGGCTGGCGGGGAGGGCGCGTGAGAGGAGCGCGCCGGCTCGACCTGGCGGTGCTGCGGCTGCTGCGCACGCGTGGGCACAGGCCGCGGACCGAGCGGGCGGTGCTGGCGTTCACGCGGGCGGGTGAGCATGGGCTGCTGTGGCAGGGGTTGTGCCTGGTGGGGGCGGTGGTCGACGAGCCGCGCCGGCCGCTCTACCTGCGCACGATGCGCACCGTGATGCTCGCCTACCTCGCGAACATCGGTCTGAAGTACGTCGTGCGGCGGCGGCGGCCGGAGCTGGAAGGGCTACCGCCGCTGTCGTCGACGGTCACGTCGCTGTCCTTCCCCTCCGCGCATTCGACGACGTCGTTCGCCGCGGCGCGGGCGATGACCGGCGAGGGCGGACTGTCGGCCGCGCCGGTGCACGCAATCGCGGTCGCCATGGCGGCCTCGCGCGTCTACGCCGGCGTCCACTACCCCACCGATGTCCTCGCCGGCGCCGCGTACGGAACCGCGCTCGCCGAGCTGCTCGACGGCCGGTAGGGTCGTCGGCCGCATGAGCGCTGAGGAGCACAGGCCGTGAAGGTCGGGATCGTGGGGTTGCCGAACGCCGGCAAGTCGTCGCTGTTCAACGCGCTGACGCAGGCGGGCGCCGAGGCGGCGAACTATCCGTTTACGACGGTCGAGCCGAACGTGGCCGTCGTGCCGGTGCCTGACGAGCGGCTCGACGCCGTGATCGACACGGTCAAGGCGACGCCGACCGTCTACGAGACGATCGAGTTCCATGACATCGCGGGGCTGGTGCGCGGCGCGCACAAGGGCGAGGGGCTCGGCAACAAGTTCCTGGCGAACATCCGCGAGACCGACGCGCTGGTCCACGTCGTGCGCGCGCACGGCGACGACCAGGTGATCCACCCCGAGGGCCGCGTCGACCCGCTCGCCGACGTCGAGACGATCGAGACCGAGCTGCTGTTCGCCGACCTCGAGCAGGCCGAGCGGCGGCTCGACAAGGTCGCCAAGGAGGCGAAGAGCGGCGAACGCGAGAAGGTCGCCGAGAGGCAGTGGGTCGAGGCGCTGATCGCCGCGCTGCAGGAGGGCCGTCCCGCGCGCACCGTGCCGGTCCCCGAGGACGCGCCCGACGCACTGCGCAACCTCAGCCCGCTGACCGCGAAGCCGGTGCTCTACCTCGCGAACGTCGACGAGGACGCGGCTGAGACCGGACCGGACGGGGCGCTTGCGCCGCCGCCGGGGCTGGTCGCCCACGCCGAGGGACTCGGTGCCCGCGCGGCCGCGGTGTCGGCACGGCTCGAGTCCGAGCTCGGCGAGCTCGACGACGAGGAGGCGGCCGCGATGCGCGCCGACCTGGGGATCGCGGAGTCCGGCCTCGCGACCGTCGTCCGCGAGGCGTGGAAGCTGCTCGGCCTGATCTCGTTCTTCACCGCCGGCGAAGGCAAGGAGGGCCGCGCCTGGGCGATCGAGCAGGGAACCTCCGCGCGCCGCGCCGCCGGCAAGATCCACACCGACATCGAGCAGGGATTCGTGGCGGCCGAGGTGATCGGCTGGCGCGACCTGGTCGATCTCGGCGGCTATGCGGCCGCGCGCGACCAGGGCAAGCTGCGCGTCGAGGGCCGCGACTACGCCGTCCAGGACGGCGACGTGATGACGGTGCGGTTCACTCCCTAGCTGCCGCACCCCCGGCCACGGCCCAGCCGCTACGGTTCGCGGCCATGCGCTCTCCTCGATCGACCCTCCAGCTCCGCGCCGTCGCCCTCGTCGCCACGGCCGCTCTCGCTCTCGGCGCCGCCGCTTGCGGCGGCTCGGACGGCGACAGCTCCAGCAGCGGCGGCAGCGACCAGGAGCAGGCGCGCGCGACGGTCGAGAACCTCTATGCCGCGATCAAGGACGGCGACGCGGGCAAGGTCTGCGACCAGCTCAACGAGGATGCCCAGGCACAGCTCGCGGCCGGTGGCCTCGGCGCCAAGAGCAAGTCGTGCGACGAGGCGTTCCAGAAGTTCCTCGACGAGGCCGATAAGGCGGGCGGCCTGAACCTGACGCTCAAGGCCAAGGTCGAGAGCGTCAAGGTGACCGGCGACAAGGCCGTCGCGAAGGTCAGCTTCGGCAGCAAGGGCCGCACCGGCGAGATCCCACTCGAGAAGGTCGACGGTGAGTGGAAATTGCAAGCCGCTGGCGCGTCACCGAGTAACTGACATATAATCCTCCGCTCAGGGGGCTCCGGTGTCCACTAAGGGGCGGGGGGAACGCCATGAGCAAGAGCACTGCCGCGCGCTTCGCGGACAATCTCAAACGGGCGAGGGCTAGAAGCGGGCTTTCGCAGACACAGCTCGCAAACGCAGCTGGGATCAGCCATTCGGAGATCTATCGGCTCGAGGCGGGCACGCGCGAGCCGCGGCTCGGAACGCTGCTGAACCTCGGGAGCGCGCTGGGAATAGAGGGCGCGGATCTGCTCGAGGGCCTCGGCGAGCCGCGGCCCAGGACTGATTAACCATAATTGGACTGACCAATTATTGGGGTTGACACACTGCCGACGAGAGTGTTACGTTCCGCATCTATCTCGGTAGCGGTCTTTGGAGGGAGCCGCTACCGAGATTTCAACCATCGGCTGGAGAGCGCCGTAGCGGCACGCGCCGAGTTGACCCGCGAGAAGTAGGCCCAGGTGTCGTCCAGCCCGAGCCGCGCGCGGATCTGTGGACCGGTCAGCACGACCGAGCCGTTCGAGCCGTAGACGCGCGCCCGCACAACGCGCGGAGAGACGCCGCGCTGCAGTACCTCGATGCGCTTCAGCGTTCCCGGCGAGCCGAGTAGCGCGCCCATCCGGGCGTTGGAGAAGCGGACCGTCCAGCGGTGCTTCGGCGAGATCGAGTCGTAGGGGTCGGCGATGCTTTTCAGCCATGGCTTCGGCGGCGCGCCGATGAAGCTGTTCTCGATGTTCTCGGTGCGGCCGCCGGAGGTCGAGAAGTAGAAGGTCGTGGCGGGCTGGCCCTGGTAAGTGACGATCTGGCCGGCGGTGCGACGAACGGCGGCGTTGGTGCTCGCGGTCTCCGCGGTCACGCCCTTGTACATCTGCGAGCGGGTGTCGGGGTACTGGTCGAAGATGTCGCCGGTCTTGCGCGTCGAGAGCGCGTAGGTGCGGGCGGTTACGGCCTGGACGCGCAGGGCGTCGGCGTCCCACGACGACGGCATCTCGCCGGGCACCACGCCCTGGACGTAGTCGTCGATCGGGACGGCGTTGATCGCCGTGACGCCACCCGAGCTGCCGGGGTAGAGCTCGAAGCTGCCGCGGTAGCGACCGCTCGTGACGCCCTGGATCGCCGGCCCGAGCAGGCGGAACGGCCTGCCGCCACGGCTGACGCTGAGCGGCGCGCGGTAGGCGCCGAGGCGCTTGCTGCCGGCGCCGTAGAGCGCGAGCCGGCGGTTGCTCGTCGGGCGGACGACGTAGGTCACGCCGGGAGAGAGCACCATCCCGCCGGGACCCTTGGTGGCGCCGCTGAAGCGGACGTAGGGATCGCTGGCCTGCAGTAGCACCCGCACCGGCCGGCTGGGAGCCTGGCCGAGCCGCGTCCCCTTGTAGTAGTGGCGCAGGATGCGCTGATAGCTCCAGCCCTCGAGCGCCATCCCGTAAGCGCCGTACTGGCTCATTCCGATCCCGTGACCGAAGCCGGCGCCGCGGACCACCTGAACGGGGGCCCCGCTGGCGGCGGGTGCAGGCGCAGCGGCCGTCATGACGGCGGTCGACGCGAGCAGGGCGGCTGTGTGGAAGGACAAGCGGATTGGCATCTTGGGTTTCAACCAATTCGTCGGCTGAAGGTAGCGGTCCTCCAATCGACCGCGCGCTCTTAGAGCATGAGATCGGCAATCGCGACGGCAAGGCCGATCGCGCCCCCGCTGAGCCCACCGACAAGCAGACAGCGCTCCACACCGACCCTGGCAGCCCTCATATCGGCCGGGCGCGGGATGGTCTGTGTACTGCTGCCGTCGTCGTCTTGATCAGCGTCGGCGCGATGCCCGCTTGGCCGCCCGTTTGGCGGCTTTGGTTTGTTTCTTGGTGCATGGGGTTTTCATGCGGATGTCGAAGTCGTGTCGGCGTCCGTTTT
>CBFGZN010000002.1:0-34938 GCA_965653255.1 uncultured Solirubrobacterales bacterium
TCGCACACGTGATGAGCATGACGAAGCCGACTGCGGCGAGCAGTACGATCAAGGGCGCTCGGACTTCTCCGACGATTTCGTTCTCCCCTTGCGCCATGGCTGCCGGCAATCTCGGGGGAAACGGTTGCGATGGCTACTACACATCAGTAGCATCATCGGGGTATGGGTTTGCTAGCCCTGCCCGCCCGTTCGCCGTTACTCGAGGCCCTTGAGCTGGCGCTCGGCTTCCTCGGCGATCTCCGATGCTGGGATACCGAGCCGGGTGGCGATCTGCACGACGGTCAGAAAGCTCGGCGCGTTCTGCCCAGCCTCGTAGCGGCCGTACTGCGCGCGATGCAGCCCGGCCTTGTCGGCCGCGTCCTCTTGGCTGAGGCCAAGCCGCTCGCGCACCGAGCGCAGGACGTGGCCGACGATCCTGTCTTCGGGCTTCGGTGAGTCGTGGGGCACGCCGTGCATCTCACGGGGTACGGCCCTCCAGCACCACTACACATCTGTAGCATCATGCGGGCGGGGCGCCCGTGAACGAACGCCGCAAGGCGCGCGCCGAGCGCGCGCACGACATGTACCAGGGCTACCTACGTGGCATGACGTTGGCACAGGTCGGCGCGCTCTACGGCATCGGTCCCGAGCGCGTCCGCCAGCTCTTCTATATGACCCGCCTACCCACACGCAAGCGAGAGTGGCGACCGCCCGGTCATCCTCAGCAAGATAGCCGCCCTGCCACCCGCCCCTAGCCCATGCGCGTTTTGGAGGTCGAGAGGAAGACCATTGCGCAGCCGCGTTACTTCGACGGCTCAGGCGCTCTGACCTGACGACGAAGGGCCTCAACCCCTGCCTCGATCGCTTCATCATCGGGAGCCATACTGGCCCAGTCAGTCCAGAAATCTCGGGTTTGGCTATCAGGATGGACCGCCGGAGGATCGAAGCGCAGTCGCGTCGGCAGCAACATCGCGTCCCCCAACACGAGCGCCTCCCCTTTGTCGAGGAGGGGCATCACATCGACGAGCGCCGCCAGGGCATCCGGCATTAGCCTCCGCACAACGCCCTGATCTCTGTCATTGGTCAGCCGCATTACTACGAAGTTGTTGCATTGGCTGAGAATCGTGCGACTTACGTCTGCCGGACGCTGGCTGACCACCATGAGCCCGACGCCGTACTTCCGCCCCTCCTTGGCGATGCGCTCGAATACTTGGAGTGCGCGGCGCTCCAGCGCGCCGCTCTCCTCCCGCGTCGGAAGATAGAGATGGGCCTCATCGCATACAACACAAAGTGGTGTACGCGTGGCTGGGTTCATCCAGAACTGCACGTCGTAGAGCACCCTGGCAAGCGCGGCAGCGACGAGTGGCAGCACGTCAGAGGGAACCTCGGAGAAGTCCACGATCTTGATTCCCGGAGCGTCGTCGCTAGACGAAAGCAGACGCCGCACCAGGTGAGGCAGCCACTCGTACTCCGACGATGCCTCCGGCGGGGCGAACATGAACCCGTAGCGACGATCACTGATGCGCGTCTCGATCCGTGCGACCAGCCGGCCGAGCTTCCCGTGAAACGGCCCGTTGATGAGCTTGTTGTCTTTCCCCTCAGGAACTTTGCCGACGTTGTCGGCCTTGAGGCGCTCTACAAGCTCATCCATTGAAAATGGGATAGGTGAGTCAAGCGTGAAGCTCTCTGCGACTTCGTCGGCTTCGTGCTTCTGTAGATAGGCCAGCTTCAACTCGGAGAGGTGGTAGCCAATCCGCGCGTGTTGGTTCTGCGCTGACTGCTCGCTCGTGTCAACGAGCAGCTCGGTCAAGTCCTCCCGAGTGAGCATCCAATACGGCAGGTAGATGACATTAGGGTCCTCTGGGTCGTCGCCCGGCCCGGCGATGCGCAGGCCCTGCGCGATTGCCTGCTCGCCCTGGTCGGCCATTGTGAGCGGGCCGTACTCGCCGTGCATGTCGAGCACCAGCAGGTTCGGATAGCGGAGCTGCCGAGCCTTCTCAAGGATTAGCGCGACACTCCACGACTTCCCGGCCCCCGTGCTTCCGAGAAGGGCCGCGTGCCGTTGAAATAGCCGGTTGCCGTCGGCTACGGCGACTGCTGATGAATCGGAGACGAACCGGCCGAGCACCAGCCGCTGCTCGGCCGGTACCTCCTCCGCAAGAGTCGCCATGAGCCCTTGCAGTGTCTCGCCCTCTATCAACCACGCTGGCTTATCGATCTGCGGAAAAGAGTCCGCGCCGCGCTTAAAGGCATTCGCGCGGCTGCCATCTCTGGTCCGAAATGTTCCGACTAGGACGACGCGCACGAGATCACGCGGCTGCTCCAGGACTACAGCCTCCTCGGTGGCATCGTCGATTCCAGCCTCCTCATGAAGTGCGCGCGTAATCGAATCGACTATGCCGATCAGATACTCCGTTGAGATCGCTCCCGCAATCGCGATGAGATTTCCCACGCTCATCCGCGTTACGACATCCTCATCATCAACGGTCACGAGGACGCGGTTCGTGTCCACCCTGCCAACTCGGCCCAGGGGTGAACCTGAATCGAGGGTGATAGACGTCTGCGATGAAGTCACGTCAGTACCTCCTTGATCATCGGCCCGAGACTCCACATCTGCGACGCCGGTAGCTCTGTTGTCTTATCTGCTCCGTGGTAAATCTGCGTGGCGTCGCCGGGAGCTGCCTCAGCACCGATCGCCTGACTTGCCTGCGCTAGAACCTCTAGCGCATTCGTGGACAACTCCTTAGCGGCAACGAAGGCGGGTGCACCGGCCTTAAGTCGGCTTTGTAGCTCGTGCTGAAGGTGGTCATCATTGAAACCGAACCCGAGGATCAAGAAGCATCGGGCCTCCCGAATTGCCTCATTGGCGTGACTGCGGTGCTGCTCGAACGGTGCCTCGTAGCCTCGACGGTATTTCGAGCCACCCGGTGTAATCACTAACGGCGCCCCTCCCGCAGCTAGCAGCGTTCGATATGGCTCGACCTCGCCTCGGCGCCAGTCAAGGCTCCCGTGCGGCTTGAGAACCGTGATATGCGCCCGCTTCATTAGCCGCGTGTGGCGGCCACTCCCGCGGACTACAGTGCGATAAGCCTCACGGCTAGCTTGCGGATCAAGGCGGCCGTGATAAGCGCCATCGAACATCGTGTCGACCGGGCAGTGCGCCGCCTCGGCTGCGATCTCAAGCAGCCGGTCGTAGTTGGTAGTGATCACGGTCGCGCCGTCAGCCGTGGGCAGGTGCGGGATCAGCTGCGCGAACGGTAGAAGGTGCAACTCTGCGTGGTGTTCGCGTAAGAGGCGGGTCTCACCCTGAGCTACGCAACTAGCAACCTCGGTCGTCACGGCTTGGAGCAGATCGCTGTCCTCATCAAGGTCGTCGAATGCTGCCTCGAGATCCGTCCCTCCTTCGAGCTTTTCGGCGTACGGTCCCCACTCTTCAGGGGCGACCGTTTCAGGCATGGACTTCAGCAGGTGCTTGCCAAGCGCGGCAGTAGATGGGAGGCCTTGGGCGACCGAAAGGCCTGAGCCAACGACCGTGACGAGGCCCCTTCGGAACAATCGCTGAATATGGCTCGCTACGTCCGCAGAGTCCAAAACTTGCCCCCCATTCCCTCGTCTGACCGGGCAACTCTAGCTCGCGCCCTCATCGGGGGGCGGCTGACAATCGGCGCTCGCGCTGAGTAGATCGTGGCCAGGACTTGACACACCTACACGGCGAAGGAGGAGGATGGCCGAGCTAGGTTGAGCTGATTGCGAGCAGGCATTCGCTGGGGAGCGTCGCGCTCAGGCCGTGCCGATCGCCCAGCTCCGCAGCAAACCGGAGAATCGTCTTGGAATCAGATGTAACGAAATAGTCCGCGCTAGCGCGAATCGCCTGAAAGGCGTGCTGAGCGTCCAGCTCGTCAGGAAGAAGCCCTTTCAAGCTGGTGTAGAGCGGATCTTCGCGACGGCCGCCTCCAACCCCAAGGAGGGTCAAACCGCTATCCGTCCATTCCGCGCGAGCTACGGGAACATCCCGAAGCAGTAAGTAGACAGTCTCGTGAGGCGAGCGGAAACGCTCGGGAACACGTGATATCTCCTCTTGAGCTACCTCAGAGGTAACAAGATCGAGGCGACCAGACTTGTAGAGGCGGAGCAGAGCGCGGACGGCATCCTGCTCAGCCGGCGCTAGGTCTTCTCTGGCGATCCCGCTGACGATGCATGTGTCTAGGTAGACGGTCGGCTTCGCCACGCCCGGAGATCGTACTGCTGTGCTGCGGATCGGCACGGATGATGGAGCGTTCCCATCCATATGATCACCCCGTTGCGCCTCACGTTCCTAAGCCGCATCACGGCTTAGGTGGTCGTGCCGCTGAGGATCGAGAAGCCGGTCGAACGCGGCGCCCTGCAAGGCGCGGTCGCGACGCGCACAGACCTTGGCGTAGACGCGCATGGTCATGCGGGGATCGCGGTGGCCGACTTGTTGCATGACGTAGGGGACTGAGTAGCCGGTCTCCAGGGCGAGGCTGATGTAGGTGTGGCGGAGGATGTGGGGGGTGACGTGGGGTAGGGGGCGCTCGCCGCGCTCTTGGCGGCGGCTGTTGGCGAGTTGCGTTGCGGGTGCGAAGACCTGGACGTTGGCCTGGCCCTTGTCGCGACGGCGGCCGTTGCTGTCGGGGAAGGCGGGGTCGTCGTGGCTCATCGGGCCGCGTGACTTGAAGTAGGTCGTGATGGCGTCCACAAGGCGGTCGGTGAGGTAGACCTCGCGGACACCGGCCTCGGTCTTGGCGTCGAGGACCTGGAGCTTGGCGTGGCGGAGGTCTACGTCGCCAACGTCAAGGTCGCATAGCTCGGTGACGCGCAGGCCGGTGCCGGCGAGGACCAGGACGAACACGGCGTCGGCCTCCGCGCGGCAGGTGTCGAACCCGAGACCGGCTTGTCGACGCTTGGCCTCCTGGTAGTTGTAGATCGCGGTCGACTCGGCGACCCGCGCTCGCCTGGCGACGGCCTTCCACGGCAGGCCGTCCTCGTCGCGGAGGCGGACGATCAGCTCGGCTCGCGCGGCGACGTGCGGGCGTTGGCGCTGAAGTGGCCGGGGCGTCCCGGCCGCCGCGATCAGATCGGCCAGCTCGTCGGCCTCCAGGGCGGCCTTGAGTCGCGGGCGCTCCTTGAGTCGCCAGCTCGCCGCCGGGTTGGCGAGCGGATCGCCCCAGCCGTTGCTCGCTGCCCGGGTGAACAGGCCTGTGAGGTAGACGAGGGTGCTGTTGATCGTCGCGTCGGTCAGCGGGCGCAGCGCGCCGCCGTTGGGGCCGGCCAGGTACTTGTCCTGCTCGCGGAGCTGGACGATCCGGTCGCGCTGCTCGACCTGGTGGTCGGTGTAGGCGACCACGTCGCGCTCAGTGATCCGGCTCGGCCGCCGGTTCTTGAAGAACGGGATCAGGTGGGTCTCGAACGCCCAGGTCAGCCGGGTCATCGTGCTGGACCGGAGCTGGCGCGACCGCTTGTGCTCGAGGTACATCCGAGCGACCTCGGCGAAGCCGGGCTCGCGCTTCGGCGTCTTCGCCTCAGAGGGCGGTACCCAGCGGCCGAGTCGGATGTCCTCCAGAACGTCCTTGAGCTTGCGCGCCGCCGATAGCGGGGTCGCTCCGTCGCGCTCGTCGCCGAGGTCGATCGTCACGCGCTCGCCATCGACCATGAGCCGCGCCCTGAACTTCGACGTGCCGTCCGCGCGGACGGTCTCCTTGACCTTGGGTGAGGTCGGTCGTGCCATTGCCTATCGCTCCTTCGATCTGGAGCGCAGCCGTCTCGACTTCGCACGCGGCACATGGATCGCCATCGAAAGCGAAGACGCGACCGACCCTCATTCGTGCGCACAACGTCCCGGCGATTACCGACGATTCAGTCGGAGTGCCGGGGTTTTGGCACGGGTTTTGCCACAACCGCCATATAGGCCGCTTTCGGCCTCTGCCCGGGGTGGCTGTCGGTGTCGTCGGAACCCGCATCGCTTCTGGGTTCCGCTCCGATGGAGCTGAGGGGACTCGAACCCCTGACCTCTGCCATGCGAAGGCAGCGCTCTTCCAGCTGAGCTACAGCCCCAGGTGCCGCCTGGGCGGGCGTCTCATGCTACCGGCGTCGTCATGGTGGCGTAGGCTGTCGGTCGATGGGCGTTCTCGACGACGCGATCCGTGAGCACCTCGAGCTGAAGCGCAAGCATGGCGCCTCGGAGGGCGAGGTCGAGCAGCAGGAGCAGGAGGCGCTCGGCGCTCCGCGTGGTCGTTCGGCTGAGGCCACTGAGGCGCCTGAGGCGGTGGAGGAGCCGGCGGCCCAGGAGCCCGGGAACGACGAGCCGGACTGGGACTTCGATCCTGAGCCGGCGGAGCCTCCCGCAGATCCTGAGCCAGAGGCCGATGGTGACACGCCGCCACGCGGCTTCGAGCGCGTCGAGGACGTCGCGCCCCCGGCCGAAGGCGACGAGGACGGCGACGTGCTCGAGGAGACGCCGGACTTCCTCGAGGAGACCCCCGAGCACGACCGGCTGTGGTTCGAGCAGAAGCCGCCGCGCGACTTCGACTTCGACGACGACAAGTAGCGGTGGGCCGTCGCTCGATCCTCGCGGCGCTCTGCGCCCTAGTCGCCGCTGCCGCACTGAGTGCTTACGCCGGCGTCCAGATCGCCCGCATCGACCAGGGCGTGCTCACCTACACCGTCGTCACCGGCGCGGTGAACGTCTGGCGCGGCAACCCCGAGGTCCGGGCGACCAAGGTCCGCACGATCCGCGCCGGCCAGACTGCGCCGATTCGCGCGGGCCAGTGGATCGTCGAGAAGCCCGGGACGATCCATCGCGCCGCCAACCGCGGCAAGAAGCCGATCGTCATCTACATCTCGTCGCTGTTCCGCAACGGCGCGCCGCCGGCGATTCCCGTCGTCCGCTAGCGCGGCGCCCCGACATCCCGCGCCGCGAGCGTCGCGGCCAGTCGCGCAACCGCGCCCGCGGTGCTCCACACGGGTCGCGGTGCCGCATGGCGGCCGCAAGCGACGACGCCGCTGGGGCGGGCGCAGCGGCGCAGACGGACCAACTTGCGGTGGGTCAAGCGCAGCCATCGGTCGTGGCGTGGCAGCGCTTCGCCGGCGAGCGCTGGGCGCGCCAGCCGCAGCGCCCGCCGCGTGCGTAGCCGGACCGACCGCGATCGCGGTCGGTCCATGCGCATCCGGTCCAGGTAGCGGACGCCGCGGCGCAGAACTGTGCGCGCCGTAGGAGGTCGTTGCCGGGCTGTCGGCGCGGGGCGCGGCGGCGTCGGGGGTGGCAGCGCGCCTTCGCAGAGCGCACCGCCGACGCAGACGTCGAGCGCGTTCGAGCGGATCGCGTCGCTGCGCTCGGCCTTCAGCCGTTTCAGCCCGGGACTGTCGAAGCTCAGCACGGCGCGTCCCGCCGCGTCGGTCGTGGTCCCGCCCACCTGGGCGCCCGCGACCGGCCCGCCGTCGGTCCCGCTGTCGGCACGGATCCAGCCGTCGCGGACCGTTATCGCGATCTTCTCGCCGACCGCCGCGCGCGATGGCCCGGTCAGGCTCAGCAGCAGCGGGTGGTAGGCGGTGTCGTAGGCCCAGAGGATCTGGTCGCCGGGATCGAGATCGGTCGCACAGGCGCCGCCGCTGTAGCGCCAGTCGACGAGCACCGACCAGAACGATGCGGTCGCCGTGTTCGAGGTATCCGGACCGATGCGGTTGACGAAGAAGTCCTGGAAGTCGGGGTTCCAAGTGCCGCGCCAGACGAAGCCGCTGGCAGCCGCGGCATCGGCCAGCGCGCCGATCACGGTCGGTCGGCCGGACCCGCACTGGTGGGAGCCCGTCCCGTCGCCGCCGCTGACGGCGCGAGCTTCGGTCCGCAGCGGCCCCTCGAAGAGCGTCCCGGTGCGGCCCTCGATCCGCAGCGAGACGTCGATCGGCGCGGCCGCGGCCGGCGCAGCGATCGAGAGCGCCACGAGGGCGCTCCCGACCGTTGTGCGCCAGCCTCGCACCGTGTGCCTAGCGCTTGACCAGCGCCGTCACGCGGGTCCTCGCGATCGCGCCCGAGCTCGGATCGCGGACGATCGCCTCGATCCGGACGCGGCGCCCGCCGCGCCGTCGCGCGAGCTTGCGCAGCTTCGAGCCGAGCTGGACCTTGACCGCGCGCCGCTTGCCCGACCGGACGACGAACGTCCGGCTGCCGGCCGTCACGAAGCGGCCCTTGGCGGTGCGGTACTTGACGCGCAGAACGCCCTGGCAGCCGCTCGCTCCGAGCCCGCGTGGGCAGCGCACGGCGAGCCGCAAGCTGCCCTGCGGCCCGACCCGCAGCCGCTGGCCCTTCGCCAGCGCCGCCTTCGGCAGTCGCTGGCGCGGCGTCGGCGTGTCCAGCGGCGGCAGCTGCGGCTCGCCGGCCGCGTCGCCGTCGAGCTTCACGACGACCGCGCTGCCGAGTCCGACCGGCGCTGTGAGCTGCTGGCTGGCCGTACCGCCGTCGACGCTGACCTCCCACTTCGCGTCGCTCGCCGCGGTGACGCCGTTCATGCCGACGACGTGCGTGTCGGTACCGGCGCCCGCGAGCTTCAGCAGCGTCACGCAGTAGGCGGGGGTGGTGTTGACGGTCGCTGCCTGGAGCACCTCGGCGACAGTCGCGCCGACGGGCGCGGTCACCGAGCACGCCCGCTCGGCGCCGGGCCGGTCGGTGCCGTGGTCGAGCACCAGCGTCAGTGGGACCTGCGTGTCCTCGGCAACGGCCGGAGCCGGGCGGACGGTCGGGTCGGCCGGATCCTCACGCTCTGGCGGCGTCGTACCGAAGCCGTCGCCGATCAGCGCGGTGACGGACTCCTGGGTCGCGTAGAGGTTCTCGAACGTGTCGCCGGGCATCCAGCCCATGGCGCCGCTCGGCAGTTGCAGCGAGAGCAGGAAGTCGAGCGGCGTCTTGCCGGTCGTGGTCGTCCACTCCGGTCCCTGCGGGTCGACGCCGCACTGGCGTAGCCCGTTGATCACCCAAGCGGTCGAGTCGGCGTTGGCGCCGAAGAACGCGCTGACGATCCCGCCACTACTGTCGTCTTGCTTGGTCTCGAGCCAGTCGATTGCCTTTGCGACTGCGGGGTCAGAGGCGTCGGCGCCCGCGGCGCATAGTGCGGCGATCCCGGCGCCAGTCATGTCGACGTCGGGGTTCTGATTCGGCGTGTTGGCGAAGCCCCAGCCGGCTGCTCCGGGTGTCTGCGTGGTCTGCGCGTCGCGTACGACCTTCGCGATCGACGGCGAGATCGCGTCGACGGCGCCGGCATGGTCGAGTGCGAGCAGTCCGAAGATGTCGTCGTTGACCAGCGCGGTGCTGCCGAGCTGGGAGCCGTCGAAGAGCGTTGCGAGCTTGGCGACCAGATTGCGCGAGCTGTTCAACTTCGCGGTCTGGATGCCGCCGGCCTCGCCGGCGAGGATCGCGCGCTCCTGGTCGGTGGCCAAGTCGCCAGGGCCGAACCAGTCCCAGGACTGATGGAAGAAGTCCTGGATGCTCGGGTCGGTCGGGCTCGCCTGGAAGTCGGCCGCGTTGACGCCGGCGTTGGCGAGGGCGACCATCGCCCAATCGCCGCCGAAGCCGGAGAGCTCGCCGCTGGCGGCCTCTTGCTGGGTGGCGAACCAAGTGACCGCCGCGTCGGCGGCGGCCTGGGCCTGTTGCTCGGTGACGGATGCGCTGGCTGACGGCGCACACGCCATTAGCGTGAGTGCGACTGCGCACGTGGCCCGCGCGATGCGAGCCAAGTAGTTCCGGTGTGGTGCTTTCACTGCCGCTCCTTCTGTTCGGGCGGCAGCCCACCAACGCACCAGCGCGAGTGGCCGGCCGCCTATTCGCGAGGCGTACCTGCTTCGCTCGCGGCCGGATATTCGGGCTCGGGTTCGTCCTTCCGGATCTCCTTCCCGGGCCTTCTTTTGTTTCGGCCCAGTGGAACTACGCGATCCAGTCGTCACCCACACCGCTGCGCGTCAGCCCCGGATTCACACCGGGTTCCCCACGCCGTGAGCTTGCGCGACGATCGTAACAACGACGGCGGCTACGGCTCAGCGCCGGCCGCGCAGCCGCTGGACCTGACGGAGCTCGAGGATGTCGTCGCTCGGTGGCCCGCCGCCGAGGGTGGGCGAGTCGAGTAGCTCGGCTTCGATCCTGCGGCGGACGAGCTCGCCCTCGACGGCATCGACGCGCAGCGCCGCGGCGCCCGGGCGTGAACTGACGGCGCGCTCGAAGCGGCGGCCGCGGAACAGCACGGCGCAGCCGTCGTCGGCGGCCCAGCCGCCGGGAAGCTCACCGCGGCGGACGGCGTCGAGCCAGACCGGCAGCCGCTCCGGCTCGCCGTCGGCGTGGACGGACAGCGAGCCCGGCAGGACGCCAAGTCCGGCGATCGGCTCCGGCGGGCCGCTCGACTTCGTCACTCCCCCCTCGAACCAGCACATCGCGCCGGCGCTGATGCCGGCGAGCACGGTGCCGCGCTCCCAGGCTTCGATCAGCAGCCGGTCGAGGTCGTGGGCGCGCCAGATCGCGAGCAGATTGCGCATCGAGCCGCCGCCGGCGTAGATCACGTCCTGTTCGCGCACGACCTCCTCGAGCGTGCGCGTGCTGCCATGCAGGTTGAACAGCGACAGGTGGGCGGCCTCGCAGTCGTTGCGGCCACCGAAGCGGGCGCGGAAGGCGTTGATCTGACCGGTCGGGTCGCCGGACGCCGTCGGCAGGAAGAGGATTCGCGGCGTGTCGGCGCGTCTCGCCGCCAGCCCGAGCACGAACTCGTCGAGCGCCGGATTGTCCGGTTCCATCGTGAAGCCGCCACCGCCGAGCGCGACGAGCGTCCGGCGCCCCTCCGGGACGACCTCCGCTTCGCTCACGCCGTGGCCAGCTCGGGCATCTGCGCCCCAAGGTACTCGACGTCAAGCGGCGTCTCGACCACTTCGCTGCCGTGCGGCTCGACGCGGAAGGCGCGCGCGTGCGGCCGTGAGCTGACCACACGTGCGAGGTCCTTGCCGACGAAGTGCAGCGCTGCGCCGTCGTCGGCCGCGTAGCCGGGCCGCATACCGTCGCCGACGAAGCGCCGGTACTCCTCGCGCCGCTGCGGCTCGGCGTCGTAGTGGACGCAGTTCGAGTGCGGCAGCAGCCCTAGCCCCTGGACGCGGTAGGGGTCGGAGTGGAACGCCGTCAGCGCCTCGGCGAACCAGCACAGCGAACCGGCTGACGGACCGCAAAGCACGACACCCTGCCGCCAGGCCCGCCGCAGCACCGCGTGCAGCCCATGGGCGCGCCAGGTCCCGAGCAGGCTGACGACGTTGCCGCCGCCGACGTAGATCAGGTCCTGTGCCAGCAGGTGGTTGGCGAAGTCGCTCTCGACGCCCTCGCGATCGCGCCGGAACAGCGAGACGTGACTAGCGTCGCAGCGGGTCGCGAACTGGCGGTAGAAGCGGACGATGTAGTGGTCGGCGTCGCCCGACGCCGTGGGGAGGAAGCAGACCTTCGGACGCGGTTTGCCAGTAAGGCCCAGGACGTAGTCGTCGAGGAGCGGGTTCCCCGCCTCCATCGAGAAGCCTCCGCCTCCGAAGGCCACGATCTGTGGCACTCGCGCACCCATGCCCCGATCTTCGCCACGGGGACGGTCTCTACGTATGTACGCGCGTCGAAGATCTGTCCGGCTCGTCCTCGACAGGCGGACAAGGCCCATAGGAGGCAGTCGTGTGGGCGGGCACCAGCTCCCCGGTCTCGATCTCGCCCTCCTTGCGCCGCCGGGGGTTGGCGATCCCGATCAGTGAGATCACTCCGCCGACGATCACCAGTCCGCCGCCGACTGCCATCCCGGCGTGGTAGGCGGATACCGAGGCCTGCTCGACGGGACGGTCGAGCGCCGCCATGCCGTCAACCCCGCCCGACAGCGGACGCGCGTCCTCCACGGCGCCGCGCGCCGGAGCCGGCAATCCGGCGGCGCGCTCGTCGAGCACGTTCTCGAAGCGCGCCGCTACGACCGCTCCGAGCACCGCGATCGCCAGCAGCCCGGCGACGCGTGCGACCTGGTTGTTGACGCCGCTCGCCACGCCCGCGTTGTGCTCCGGCACCGAGCCGAGCACGGTCGTCGTCAGCGGCGCGACCGTCGCCGACAGTCCGAGCGAGAAGACCAGCACGCCCGGCAGCAAGTCCGTCACGTAGTCCACGTCGGTGCCGAGCCGGCCCATCCAGATCAGGCCGATGCCGGCGACAATCGGCCCGATGCCCATCAGCAACCGCGGCCCGATCCGGTCCGAAAGCCGTCCGAAGCGGCTCGACAGGACCCACATCACGAGCGTGATCGGCATCAGCGCGAGGCCAGCGGCGATCGGGCTGTAGCCGGCGACCTGCTGGAGAAAGATCGTCGCGAAGAAGGTGGCCGCGCCGAGCCCGCCGTAGATTCCCAGCGTCGACAGGTTGCCGACGCTGAAGTTGCGCGAGCGGAACAGGCCCAGCGGCAGCATCGGATGGTCGGTGCGGCGCTCGTGCGCGACGAAGGCGACGAGCAGCACCACGCCGACGGCGAACGGGAGCCAGACGAGCGGGTCGCCCCAGCCGTAGTTCTGCTGCTCGATCAGCGCGAAGACAGGGCCGCCGAGGCCGAACGCGACCAGCACCGCCCCGAGGTAGTCGATCCGCTTCGAGACCTGCTCGTCGAAGCTCTCGCGCATCCCGCGCGCGAGCGCCAGCGTCAGCAGCACCAGCGGCACGTTGATCGCGAAGATCCAGCGCCACGAGACGTGCTCGACGATCGCGCCGCCGCCGAGCGGTCCGATCACGAAGGCGATCCCGGTCCAGGCGGTCCAAGACCCGATCGCCGTGCCGCGCTCGTCGGCCGGGAACGTCGCTGTGATCAGCGCCAGGCTCGCCGGGACGAGCAGCGCGCCGGCGGCCCCCTGGAGCGTCCGCGCCGCGATCAGCGCCTCGGCGTTCGGCGCCACGGCGCAGAGCAGCGACGTCGCGCCGAAGCCGGCCAGCCCCGCCATGAAGACCAGTTTGCGGCCGAGGATGTCGCCAAGCGAGCCGCCGACCAGCAGCAGCGCCCCGAGCGTCAGCAGGTAGGCCTCGACGATCCACTGCTGTGCGACGAAGCCGGTGTCCAACTCGTCGACGATCGCCGGCAGCGCGACGTTGACCACGGTCCCGTCGAGGAACACCACCCCCGATCCCAGGATCGCCGCGATCAGCGTGAGGCGCTTGACGCGAGCGTCGTCGGTCACTCCGCCAACGTTAGCCCTGCGCGGGCGATGACCGAGGAGCGAGCCCGGAACCGGTAGCGGTTCCGGATTCAGCCTCTTGGCCATCTAGACAAGCGAATGCGGCGGAGGTAGCGTGGCCCCAAGGAGGGACGGGGAAACTGGACGCTCACCAAAGTGCGGCCTCGCGGCTGCGACTGCTGGTTCCGACGGGGCGAACGCTGCCGGACTACGCGTGGCTGCACCGCCACCACGCGATGGTCGGGCTGCTGTTCGCCGAGGGCGTCGGGCTGACGATCTTCAGCGTCGCGCAGGGGAACAGCCTGCCGCACAGCGCAGCACACGCGCTCGGGCTGTTCATCATCGGGGTAGCGGCCATTCTTCTGGAGCACCGCCACCGCGCCGCTTCCGTGCTCGTCTCATTCGGCCTAGTCACGGCTTGCGCGCTGCTCGTCCACATTTGGGACGGCGCGATCGAGGGCCACTTCCTCTTCTTCGTGACGATCGTCGTGCTGGCGCTCTACGAGGACTGGATTCCGTTCCTGGTTGCCGCCGCCTACGTCGTCATCCACCATGGCATCGCCGGGGCGATCGACCCGAGCGCGGTCTACAACCATCCAGCGGCGGTCGCCCACCCCTGGAAGTGGGCGGCGATCCACGGCGGCTTCGTCGTTGCAGCCGGCCTCGCGAGCGTCGCCGCCTGGCGCCTCAACGAGATCGTCAGGGCGCAGGAGCAGGCGTACTACCGCCGTGCGGTGGAGAGCGAGGAGCGCTTCCGCGGGGCGTTCGAGGGCGCTCCGATCGGCATGGCGCTGTTCACCTTCGGCGCCGAGGGCGTCGACATCGACCAGGTCAACCAGGCGATGTGCGATCTCACCGGGTACTCACGTGAGCGCCTCGAGGAGAACGGCTTCGAGATCGTGGTCGATCCCGAAGACGCGTCGACCGTGATCGACGGACTCGGGAGCCTGCTGGGCCACGGCGACGGCAGCGTCGAACTGGAGTTGCGGATCCGCCATGCGAGCGGCCAGACCCGTTGGGCCACGGCGAGCGTGTCACTGCTGCACACCGAGGCCGACGGGCGCGGCTATGCGATCGCCCAGGTTGAGGACGTGACCGAGCAGCGGCGCGTCGCCGGGGAGCTGATCCACCAGGCGCTGCACGACCCGCTCACCGGGCTCGGCAACCGCCGCAGCCTGCTGTCCGATCTCGAGCTCGGGCTGCTCGAAGCGACGTCCGCTCGTCCGCTTGTCGTCGCGCTCTTCGACCTCGACGGCTTCAAGGTCTACAACGACACCTTCGGGCATCCGGCTGGCGACTCGCTGCTGACGCGGGTTGCCCAGCGCCTCGAGCGCGTGCTGGACGGCCGGGCCATGGCGTACCGGATCGGCGGTGACGAGTTCTGCGTGTTGAGCTCACTCGGGGAGCGCGATCCCGAGGCGGTCGTCGCACTTGCCGCCGCGGCGCTCGTCGAGCGTGGCGAGGGCTTCAGCATTACCGCGTCCTATGGATTGGTGGTGCTGCCGGATGAGGCAGCGACCGCCACCGAGGCGCTCCGTGAGGCGGACCGCAGGATGTATGCCAACAAGAGCGGGGACGGCCGCGGCCTGGCCGGCCGCCAAAGCGCCGATGTCCTGCTGAGGATCCTGTCTGAGCGCAGTCCTGCTCTGGGTGTTCATCTCGACGAGGTGACTGGTCTCTGCGATCTTGTCGCGGAGCAGCTCGAGCTGCCCTACGACGATCGCGAGCCGCTCCTGCAAGCGGCGTCGCTCCACGACGCGGGCAAGATCGCGATACCTGACAAGGTGCTCGAAAAGCCAGGGCCGCTCGACGAGGGCGAGTGGGCGTTCATGCGCCGTCACCCGGTGATCGGAGAGCGGATTCTGTCGGCGGCTCCAGCGCTGGCACGCGCCGCCAAGCTCGTCCGCTCGAGTCACGAGCATGTCGATGGCTCGGGCTATCCGGATGGGCTGGCTGGTCGTCAGATCCCGCTCGGCTCGCGGATCATCGCCGTCTGCGACGCCTACAGCGCGATGGTCTCCGGACGCGCGTATCGCGAGACCCGCGATAGCGCCGCCGCGCTGGCCGAGTTGAAGCGCTGTGTCGGCACGCAGTTCGATGTCGACTGCGTCGAGGCGCTCGACGCAGTCGTCGCCGAGCGTGAGCATGACTCCGCGGTCGTGGTGCAGCTAGGCGAGCACCGTCGCCTCAGTCGACGAGGCCCGGGATCGCCTTCAGCGCCTTCCAGGCGTTGATGCGGCCGTTGTAGACGACCTTGCCCTTGAGCGCCGGCGGCTTGTCGACCTTCTCGCGGATCGCCTTGCGCAGCTGGCCGTAGGTGGCGTCGGACTCCTGCTTGCGCAGCAGGGCGGCGAGGCCGGCGGCGTAGGGCGCGGCCATCGAGGTTCCGGACAGCGTCTTGTAGCCGCCGCCGAGGTAGGTCGAGAGGACGTTGTCGCCGGGCGCCGCGACGTCGACGCCGGTCGAGCCCCAGTTCGAGAACGAGGCGAGCTGGTCCTCGTCGGTCGTCGCGGCGACGGCCAGGATGTTCGAGTCGGTGTACGCGGCCGGGTACTCGGGGTGCTTGTCGATGTTCTGGCCGTTGTTGCCGGCGGCGAAGACGAGCAGCACCTTGTGATCCTGGGCGTAGTCGACAACGTCGTGCAGCGCGGACGACTTCGAGCTCGAGCCGAACGACCCGTTGACGATCTTGAAGCCCTTCTTGACCGCGTACTGGATTGCGGCGATCGCGTCGGAGGTCGAGCCCTTGCCCTTCGCGTTCATGAACTTGACCGGCATCACCTTCGCCGACCAGCAGATGCCCGACACGCCGACCGAGTCGTTGGCGCGGCCGGCGACGATCCCGGCGACGTGGGTGCCGTGGCCGTTGTCGTCCTCGCCTGACCCCTTGCCCTTGATGACGTTGAAGCCGTAGGTGTCGTCGACGTAGCCGTTCTTGTCGTCGTCCTTGTTGTTGTTCGGCTTGTCATCGCTCTTGTAGAGGTTCTTGACGAGGTCGGGATGATCGGTGTCGATGCCCGTGTCGACGACCGCCACCTTCGCGCAGCTCGTCCGCTGCGCCCAGGCCGTCGGCGCGTCGATGTCATGCCCGTCCGGGTTCTCGGCGACCGGCCACTGGAGCGGGTAGAGCGGATCGTTCGGCTGCTTGGTCGCGTGGGTGAACAGGTAGTAGTCGGGCTCGGCGTAGGCGACGTCGGGATGGGCGGCGAGCCGCTTGCGCAGCAGCGCGAGCGCGATGCCGCCGCGCGGCTTGACGAGTGTCAGTCGGCCGCCCTTGATTCCCGCGAAGCGCTTCGCCAAGCGCCCCTTCAACGCCGCGAGGATCTCCTGCTGGCGGTCCTTCGACGCGCCCTGATCGAAGCCGACGAGCAGCCGGCCGGAGGCTGCCGGTCCGGCCGTGGCGCTTGCCGGCAGCGCCGTCAGCAGCAGTACGAGTGCGAGCAGGCTGAGCGTGAAGCGAGTCGAGCGCATTTGCGCATCCTGACACGCGCTCGCGCGCCGCGAGCGGGTTGCTAGCGCCGCCTGTCCTCGGGGATGAGCTTGATCGATCCGGCGCGGGCGACTGGGCCGAAGTCGCGGTCGTCGAAGGTCAGCACACGACCGCCGTTGCGCTCGGCGCAGGCGATCACGCAGGCGTCGGCAAAGCCGAGCCGTAGATCTTCGAAAGTCTCGAGCAGATCCACGATGCGTCGCAGATCGCCGTCGCCACAGTCGACTCGGTAGTGGCCTGCGTCGGCGTCTTCGACGAACTGTCGTAGAACGCCAGGGCCGAGATCGGCCTCGATCATGTACCCCGCCTCCGCGAGTATCCCGGCGGGTACGACCAAGGGCCCTCGCTCCCCCAGCAGGGTCTTTCTTGCTCGCGGGTGGTCGGGATCCGCGCGGTTCAGCGCGGCCAGTATCCCGGAGGTGTCGAGAGTGATCATCGCCGCCCCCAACCCTTGGCGAGACGATTCTTGTAGTCCGCCGCGCCAGCGTTGGCGTTGTCGCCCATGCCGACCGACGGCGGCAGTCCATGCTGACTTTCGCTGCGGTCCAGGTACTGCTCGAGCGCCTGTCGGGTCATGTCGGCGCGGGACATCCCGAGCCGCTCCGCCGCCTGTCGCATCCGGCGCTCCAGAGCGTCTGGGAGATAGATAGTCGTCTTACGCACCGCTTCGACGGTACCACCTGTTACGTATGGTGCGGTGACTCCGGTCGGCATCGAACCACCGTACGCCGAGCTGTGTCACGGCTGAGGGCGCGTGTGCGACAGCGTTCACGCACCTTTGGCGTAATTCGGCGACGATGGCGGCGTTTGGAAGGAATGTTCAGTCAAGCCGGAGGCCCCATGCGCAAGCTCGCGACCCTGTTCCTGTCCCTCATCGCCGTGGCCGCGTTGGCGGCTCCGCCTGCCGGCGCCGCGCCGCCGCCCGGTGGGCTGACCATGCTCGGCTGTGTCTCGACGCCCACTGAGGCCGCGCTGCGTGGCTGCACGCCAGGTACAACCGCGCTGCGCGGCATGCACGACGCCGAGCTGAGCCCTGACGGCAAGCAGCTCTACGCGGTCGGCGGCACTGCGGGCGACGGAGTCGTGGGCCGCCTCGTTGCGCTCACTCGCGATGGCCTGTCCGGCGCGCTGACCCTCGGCCCCTGTCGCGGTTCCGTCGCCGACGGCTGCACGGCGGACGACCACCTCGACGAGCCGTTTGGGCTCGACCTCACGCCCGATGGCGCTGACCTCTACGTGGCCGACTACTCGAATGGAATCGTCCAGTACCGACGAGCTGCCGACGGTGGCCTCACATTCGCAAGTTGTCTGACGCCGACGGCCGTCAGCGGTTGCACGACGGTCCCTGGCCTTACGGGATCGGGTGGCATCGCGGTCAGCCCCGACGGCAAGCACGCCTACGTCGCCGGCTACGCTGGGGACACGGCGTTCGCGTTCAGTCGCGATCAGGGCAGCGGCGCGCTGAGCTTCGTCGGCTGCCATACGACGGCCGCGACCGCATCCTGCACCCAGTTCGGCGGCAACGGACTCGACGATGCCACGGACGTCGACGTGGCCCCTGACGGCGGGCACGTCTACTTCTCTGCCCGCGGCGACGCCGCGACGGGCTTCACGCGCGACTCCGCATCGGGCGCGCTGAGCGCGCCGCAGACGCTCTCCGACGACTACCTGGCCGGGGCCCAGACGATCGCCGTCGCGCCCGACGGCAAGACCGCATACGTCGGTCTGTTCGACGGCAGCGGCCTGACGGCGCTGTCGCTCGCTCCGGCCACGGGAGCGCCCACGCTGCTCAGCTGCCTCGACAACGAGACGACGCCGTTCTGCTCGGCATCGCCGGGCGTCAACACGGTCTTCGGGCTCGCCTTCTCGCCCGCCGGCGACGTCCTGTTCGCGGCGTCGCGCAACGGCAACTCGCTGAGCTCGTTCCGTCGCTCGGCGAGCGGGTCGCTCAGCCTGATCTCGTGCGTGGGTATCGCGGCGATCCCGGAGCCCGGTTGCGGGCAGGCGGGGAATGCCCTCGCCGATGTCGAGGCCGTTGCGGTGAGCGCCGATGGGCGGTTCGCCTACGGCGTCGGCGGCGGCTCGGTCACGACGCTCGCCGTCGAGCCGCCGGCCGCGCCGAAGCCGCCGGACGAGGCCGCGCCGCCGCGGCCGATCTTGAAGATCGTCGGCAAGCGGGCGCGGCTGAACAGTCGCGGCAAGCTGAAGCTGAAGCTGCGTTGCGTGCGCGGCGCACCGGACGTCTGCGCCGGCCGCCTGTCGCTGCGCTCGGCGCGCAAGCTCGCTCCGCTGGCCGGCGCGTCGGCCAAGCAGCGCAAGCGCTACGTCAAGCTCGGCGGCCGGCCGTTCGCGATCCGGCAGGGCAAGTCCGTGCGGCTGACGATCACCGTGCCGAAGAAGGGCCGGGCGGTCGTCGATGCAAAGGGCGTGCTCGGCGCTCGCCTGACGGCGACCGTCAGGAACCCGAAGGGGAAGCCCGGCAAGGCCGCGCGGAGGATCGTGCTGCTCGAGCCGCGCTAGGTTTCCTGCCGCACTCCTGCCAGTCGGCAGATGGCGTCGGCGAACTCGAGCGCGTAGGCGTGGGGATCGGGCTGGGCGACGACTTCGTCCCAGTCGAGGACGTACTCGCCGAGCGTGCCGTCCCAGTGGCCGGGCGCGGGCGCCAGTGCGCCGCCGGCGAGGCCGTCCGGAGCCGGGTTGGCGTATCCGTAGAAAGCTGCCTGCGGGTAGCGCGGATCGCCCGGCCACCAGCCGACGGCGACCTCCCGCGAGTCGTCTGAGAAGAGGCTGACCGCCAGGTCGAACGAGCCCCACCAGGCGTTGACCGGCGTCGAGTGACCGCCATAGGACGCCCGCCAGGCGGCGAGCACCAGCGCCGCTTGGGTCGCGGCGGCGAAGTAAGAGCTGACCTCAACGCGGTCGTAGGTCGCGTGCTCGGTGTCCGCGTCGAGCGCGACCGTCCACGGCACCTCCTGCGGCGTCGTGTCGATGTCGACCGATCCGACGAGCTCACCGACCGCGGCGAGCAACTCGCGCGTCACCTCGCCGACCGGCCGGTCGGGCGCGAGCGGCACGCGCAGCATGCGTCCGTCGCTGTGCTCGGCAACCGCGTCGTGGGTATGCAGGTCGAGCGCCGCGACGAGCGCTCCGGACCCGTCCGGAGCTGGCAGCGGCGCCGTCTCCCAGCCGCGCGCCGTCAGCCGCAGCGCGAAATGTTGGAACTGCTGCTCGGGCGGCGCGAGCTTCGCCGCGAGCTTGCCGAGCACCTGGGCATGGGCGTGGAGCGTGTCGCACGTCGCGGACCACGTCGCGTAGGAGGCAGACGCCCAGGCGGGGCTCATCCCTCAACCGTAGCGGCGCGCCGGTGCGGCGCTCAGGCGGTCGAGCTGCTCGGCGCGGCGGCGATCAGCGACCGGTCGCGACCGGCTCGCTTCGCTTCGTAGAGCGCGTGGTCGGCACGGCCGAGCAGAGCGGTCGACGTCTCGCCGTCGCCGCGTCGGGCGATCCCAGCCGAGCACGACTGTCCGCGCGGCGTGACCGCGCGCAGGCGATCGACGACGCCGCGGGCGGTCTCGAGCTCGTCCTCGTGCAGCAGCACGACGAACTCCTCGCCGCCATAGCGGGCGAGCGTGTCGCCAGGGCGCAGCTGCGCGCGCCAAGCGGCCGCGGCCTCCTTGAGGAAGCGGTCGCCGGCCTGGTGGCCATGGTCGTCGTTGTAGGACTTGAAGTGGTCGAGGTCGAGGATCGCGACGCAGATCGACTCCGGCTCGCCGAGCGCCTCGTCGAGCCGCTCGTCCCAGGCGCGCCGGTTCGGCAGGCCGGTCAGCTCGTCGGTCAGCGCGAACTCGGTCAGTTGGCCGAGCAGGTCGGCACGCTCGATCACGAACGCGGCCTCGGTCGCCAGCAGTCGCAGCAGCCCCTTGACTCGCCGGTCGTCGCTCGGCGGCTTGCGCCAGCCCGCTACCAGGACACCGGCGAACTCCTCGCCGCGGTGGATCGGCTCCAAGAGCACTGTGCCCGGCCGATCGTCGCCGCCGAGCTCGGTCAGCACGCTCGCCGCGTTGAAGGTCCGCTGGGGGAGGCTGAGCCCGGCACCGGCGGCCCATTCGAGCGCTCCGTCGCCGCGCGCCTCCAGCAGCACGGCGAAGTAGGCGCCGCTCAGGTCGCAGACCCCGGTGCAGATGCGTTCGCGCGCGTCGGTCGTCAGCGACAGCGAGCGCAGCAGGTCTGCCACCGCCTCGAGGTCGCGTTCGCGGACGGCGAGCTCCGCGGCGTGGCTGCGCACGCGGACGACGAGGTTCTGCACCGCGAAGCCGATGATCGCCGAGGCGGCGCTGAACACGAGCGCGATCCGCCACCAGACCTTGATCGGGAAGTCCGGGTCGGGGGAGATCACGGCGGGCGTCAGGAAGAACGCGCAGACGCCGATCACCAGGACCGTGAGCTGGCCGCGGCTGCCGTGCAACGCCACCCAGAACACCGGAATCAGCGTCAGCGCCCCGACGCCGGCGATGACGCCGCTGGCCTCGCGCAGCAGCGCGACCGCCACTAGGAACAGCAGCGACGGGACGACGCGGGTCATCGGCGGCAGCTTCTCCCACGGTGCGAGCAGGACCATGCCGGCGACGACGCCCATCAGCGCCAGTGCCTCCGCGTAGCCGCTCCAGTCGACGTGGCTGGTCAGCGGGATGATCGCGAACCCGAGCAGGGTCGCGACGGCGAACGGGGTGGTCTCTCGGGCGAGTCGGCGGTCCAGGGTCATCGCGATCTACTCGTCTTACGACCCCCAAAGGTTGAGTCCTGCCAGTTGGCCGTCGCTAGCGTCCTTGGATGATGGCCCTCAGCTTGCGGCTCGTCCGCTCTCCGTTGGCGGTGATAGCGATGTCGAGCCGTACCGTGGCTCGGCGGCCTCGTAGACGCTCTGCGGCTGCCTTCGGGAGCCGCACGCGGAGCGTCGCCCGCTTGCCCGATGCGATCTTCGCCGGCGCTAGGACGGCCAGCCGGTAGCGCTTGCCGACGATCTTGACGGTGACGCGCTTCGGCGCGGTGACCTTGCACGTTGCCGCGCGCGGGCAAGCCAGCGTCGCGAGCCTGGCCAGGCGCTTGCCGCCGACGGTCTGCGGCTGGGCGAACGGGACGATAGACGCGGGCCGGAGCTCCGGCTTCGGATGTGGCTGCGGGTTCGGCCCGGGGTCGGCGGGCGGCGGATCGACCGGCGGCGCGTCGCCGTCGAAGTCGACCGTGAACGGGTCAGGCCGCTTGTGCTGGTCCGCGGCGCCGCCCGACGAGTACCAGTAGGACGCCAGGCCGCTGGACAGGTGGAAGTCGACGAACGCCTGCGGCCAGGCGCCCCAGCCGGCGACGGTCCGGTCCTGCGGCGTGGCGCCGACCGGCAGCGCCGCCTCGACGCCCGCGTAGTGCGGGACAATCGCGATCGCCCCGGCGGGGTCGACCTCGATGCCGGAGAACGTCGCCACGGTGACGTCGGCGACTGGTGTGAGCGGCTCGCGCTCGTTCGGGTTCGCCTGGTCCGACCCGTAGCCGGACAGGTCGGCGGTCAGGGCGCCGGTCCCGTCCTCGCCGATCGTCAGGCGGGGGTCGGTGAACGTGAACGGCACCATGCCGCCGTAGAAGTTCACGCTGAAGGAGCCGTCCCACTCGACGGTCGCCGACCCGTCCGCCGCGATCGTCGCATCGCCGCCGAACAGCCGCACGAGCTGCCTGCCGCCGTTGGACACATGGCTCGCGCGGGTGAGCCACGTCGCGGGCGTCTCGATGCCTAGTGACGACAGCTGGTAGATCGCGACGTTGCCGGCGGCCGAGTCGTAGGTCGTCTCGTTGCCGTCGGAGACGCCAGCCGAGAGGTAGTTGCTACCGCCAAACGGCGGCGCCTTCTGGATCTCGCCGTTGCCGGTCCAGTCGAGGCTGACATTCTCGAGCTCGAGGCCGCCGTCGGGGATCGTCGTCTGGGGGCTGACCGCCAGCTTCGCGGCACGTGAGTAGACGGTCGCTACGGAGTTGGTCAGCTTGGCGCGGAACAGCGAGCCCGACTGATCGGTGTTGGTCTCCTTGACGGTCAGGGTCCCGCCGTCGATGTCGAAGTTGTCATCGGTGGGATCGATGGCCTGCCAGAAGCCACTCACGCGCCGCTGCCAGGTGACGGCCGGCGTGGGCTCGCCGCCGGGCAGGACCTGAAAGACCCCGTCTGCCCCCTCCTTCACGGACACGTTCGCGACGTCGACCGCGATCTCCGGCGCGTAGGCGACCGCAAGCTCCGCCCCGTTCGTGGCGAGTGCCCCGGCCGGGTTCGAGTACACCGCGCGGTAGCGCGCCCCGCCGAGACCACGCGTGGCCTCGACCGTCAGGGTCGCGCCGGTCGCGCCGTCGATGTCCACAAAGCGCGACGCGCCGGGGCCCTTGACCTGCCACTGGCGGTCTGGTGCCGGATCGCCCGAAGCCGTCGAGGTGAAGCTGGCGGACTCCGACTGCTCGCCCACGCCGAGCGTGGCCGACGCCGGTTGGGGCTGCCCGGTTACTGTCGGCGAGTAGCCGTCGAAGCGGAAGCGCGCGTAGCCGTAGGTGCTCGACGATGCGCTGGCCGGGGTGCCGTCCGAGGAGACGATCCAGACGTCCCTGTTGGCCAGCGTCCCGATCGTCGGGGTGGTCGTGGTGCGGGTGTTGATGATGTCGAACGTCTTCGAGAACACGACGCGGGCGTCGCGCACGCCGGTCAGGCGCTGGCCCTTGTTGTCGTTGTGCCAGACGGTTCCGTCGACCGGGTCGATCGCGACGCCGGCGTTCTGCACCTGCGTGAGCGAGACCGGGTCGCCGAGCGCGACGAGCCCGCCGCCGGCGGCGGCACCGAGCTGCAGGATGCGCGTCGGCGTCGCGCTCGCGCCGGTCTTGACGACCGCCACGTCTCCGTTCGCGCTCGCGAGCGCCCGGTTGTAGCCGAGCGCGCTCTGGTCTGCCGGCGCCACCCCCGAGCCGGGGATCTCGCTGACCGAAGCCGTCTCGGTGGCGTCGTCGAGCGTGATCCGCTGCACTCCGACCTGCTCGACCGGCGCGGCCGTCACGCCCGCCTGCGTCGGCAGCGTGCTCGGCCGCGGAAGGACGATCGAGCCGTCAGCGGCGACCGCCGCGTTGGCCAGCTGCGCGTTGTACCAGGACTGGTTCCAGCCAGTGGGTGCGTTGGGGAGCCGGTAGCGCCGCTCGACGAACGAGCTGTCCGGTTGGCGGGTGTAGGTCGCCACGTGCCACTCGTGCGCCTCGTAGTTGTTCGAGACGGCGCCCGCCGGGACGACTCGCTGGACCTTGACCGCGCGATCGCGCGCGTCGTCCCAGAGCAGCGGGCGGCCGATCACCTGAAACGGCGTGATCGAGCCCTGTGCGTAGGCCTTGGTGTCGGGGTCCCAGCTCAGGGTTGAGTCGACCGTGGTGTTGGCTCCAGAGGAGTAGTAGAGGGTGTTGCGCCGGGCGTCGACGAAGGCGGTGTTGTTGACCAGCGTCGTGGTGGAGACGCTCGGTGTGAACGGCGCGCTGGGCCGCACGCCCGCCTGCATGTCGAAGGCCTCCACGGCATTCCCGGTTCCCGGGTTGCGGCGGTCGTGGATAACACCGCGGACGTCGTCGACCCACCACGGCGTCACCGATCCGGAGAACTCGCCCCACACGCCGTTGACGGCGAGTGACAGGCCGTTGGAGTCGGGCTCGGTCCAGTGCTCGCTGAAGTCCGGCGCGCCACCGTCGCCGGTATAGGTGAAGGCGACCGGGTCGACGGCCTGGCCCGTCACGTAGTTGCCACCGAATACGTCCTCGGCGCCCTGCTCGGTGAGCGCGGTTGGGATGTCGTCCCAGGCGGTGACATCCGCCGCGACCTCCGGCGTGACCGCCGATGGGTCGAGTGTCACCAACGGCGTCCGTCCGATGTCGACCAGCTCCCACGTCGACACGTTGCGCGAATGGGCCTCGACGGTCAGCTGCGAGCCGTCCGCGGCGATCGTCACCTCCGGATCGGCGATCGCGACGTCAAGCACGTGGATGTCCAGCGGCCCGGCGTATCCGGCGGGCGGGCCGTAGAGGTTGCTCTCATCCGGGTAGTAGTGGCTCTGCCAGTGAACCTTGCCCTTCGCCTGGATCGTCGTCGTGCCCGTCGCCGGGTCGTAGACGCCAGACTCGATCGGGAACTCGTAGATGCCGTCGGCGTCCTTGGTCACGCCGCCCGACAGCTCGCCGGGGCCCGCGTACTGGCGCCAGGAAGCCTTCACGCCCCACCTCAGCGCGCCGTCGGAGATCTGCACGGGCGCCGGTGGGTCGTCCGCGCGACCGCTCGTGGCCAGCGCGAGCCCGACGAGCAACGCAAGGGCGACGAGCGTCGTGGCGGTCCAGCGCATGGGTCGGGGCCGGGCGTGAAGAGGCTGAGGCATTTCAGTTCCTGTTCGTGAATGCGAAGTGGGGTGCGGGACGGGCCCGCACCCCACTCGCATAGGTCAGTTCCCTACGAGGATCAGTCGGCGTCGTCGACTGCGATGTCGTAGGTCGCCGGGCTGCCGAAGGGCACGTAGCTCATGCCCGGCTTGTAGTAGTAGCTCGCGACGACCGAGCACTGGCCGTTGCCCGTGGGCTCTTCGGCCGAGTCGTAACACGTCGTCGTGCCACCCGACAGCCCCATCGGCGGAATGAAGCTGTAGTTGGCAAACGTCCGGCTGACGGTCAGCTCGATGTCGGTGTAGTTACCGGTGTGGTCGTCGATCGCGGTGAAGCTGCCGGCCACCGAACTGCACGCATCGCCGAGTGGCGTGATGTCCGAGTTGCAGATAGCGAGCGAGTACGCCGTCGCGCCCGTGGGCACCGTGCCGTCGACCTCGATGACGCCACCGTCGGTCGCCGGATCCGGCGAGACCGAGGTGATGGTCGCATTCGCGGGAGCCGCGGCCGCCAACGCGATAGCGGCCACTCCGGCGAACGTAGCGACCTTCACGCCGGTCCGCTGCTTGATCACTTGCGAGAGAATCATTGTTGAACCCTTCCCCTGTGTTTGGATGACTTCGCATTAGGGAACCCTAATACAGACTTAGGCTACCCTAAGACATTGCGAAATGTCATCCGGTAGGCTCCGGGGAGGAGCTAGTGCAGGTGCGCTCGCAGCTGCTCGGCGAGGCGCACCGACGCTTCGATCTCGACCCGCCGAATCGACACGCTCTCGACGTTGATCCCGAGCGGAACACCGAGCGTGCGGCAGTAGGCCATCAGCTCGATGGCTGTGGTGAGCGCCTGCTCGTAGGAGGCTTCGAGCGGATCGGTGGCGTGGGCGAGGTCGTTCTCGATCCAGCGCGGGACGTCGACGCCCAGCCAGCGCAGGAACTCCAGGGTCTTCATCGACCCGCAGACCGAGAACGTGAAGACGAACGGCACGGGTGGCACGCCGCGCGCTTGGCACTCGTAGTGGTAATCGGAAACGAGGTTCTTCGCGGCGTTGATGTCGTAGACCACCTGCGTCACGAAGAATCGGCAGCCCGCCTCCTGTTTGGTGAGCAAGCGCAGGTGCTCGTCCTCGCGCCGGGCGTGGCGCTCGGGGATGGCGACTCCGCCGAGCGACATGGCCGGGTTGGTGTCGCGACGCAGGGCTTGGGCGTCGGCGAGTGACGTCCGACCGGCGGTGGTGCTCGACGGTGCGCCGACCAGCACGGTCATGACCCGTGTTGGGTCTTGGGCCGACAGCCACGAACGAA
This sequence comes from uncultured Solirubrobacterales bacterium, assembly GCA_965653255.1. GTDB lineage: Bacteria > Actinomycetota > Thermoleophilia > Solirubrobacterales > Thermoleophilaceae > JAAYBF01. Next base: position 26,413 of record CBFGZN010000002.1, read on the forward strand.
GCTCAGTGGGCGCGTACTTGCTGACCGCGCGGTAGACGACGACCGGCGCCGGCCAGGCCGCCAGATGCTCGGCGAGGTAGTGGGCCGGATCCAGCGTCGGCATGAACGGGAACGGGCGCTCGGCCGGATTGCGCTCGGTCTCGTCGTCGATGTCGTAGAGGATCAGACCGTCCAGATCGAGCGGGAGAAGGCGGGCGATCGTCGTGTTGGCGATGTCCTGCACCTGCTCGCGCTCGGTCGCGAGGCGCGGCGGGGTGAGGGCGAACACGAGGAACTCGCCCTGGCCGGCCTCGATGCGGCGGATCAGATTCAAGCGCGACAGGGTATTCGGAAGTCCGGGCGCGCCGGCGAGTCGAAATCGGGCGAATGGAGCCAGCCGGGCTCGAACCGGCGACCTCCGCCTTGCAAAGGCGGCGCTCTTCCAGCTGAGCTATGGCCCCTCATCGGCAATGTTCGCATGGGCGGCGGGTTGCGCCAAGGCTCGTGGGCACGCCGGTGCGGCATCCTGGTCGCATGGCGAAGTCAGAGGCCGTGATGCTCGACGCCGGCGGCCGCGAGCTGCGGGTGTCGAGCGCGGACCGGGTGATCTTCCCGGCGACCGAGCGGACGGCGGAGGTGACCAAGCTCCAGGTGGTCGAGTACTACCTGGCGGTGGAGGACGGGATCATGCGGGCACTGCGCGAGCGGCCGACAACGCTGGAGCGCTGGCCGAAGGGCGTGCATCCGGGGATCGAGCTGACTACGCGCGCCGGTCAGAAGGGCGACGCCTTCTACCAGAAGCGCGTGCCGCAGGGAGCGCCTGACTACGTCGAGACCGCCCGCATCGAGTTCCCCTCCGGCCGCCATGCCGACGAGGTCTGCCCGACCGAGATCGCGGTCGTCGGCTGGTGCGCGCAGATGGGCACGCTGACCTTCCACCCGTGGCCGGTACGGCGCGCCGACGTCGATCATCCCGACGAGCTGCGGATCGACCTCGACCCCCAGCCGGGGACCGACTTCGACGACGCGGTACGGGTTGCCGGCGAGGCACGCACGCTGCTCGGCGAGCTCGGCTACGCAGGATTTCCGAAGACATCCGGCGGCCGTGGCATCCACATCTACGTGCGGATCGAGCCGCGCTGGACGTTCACCGACGTCCGCCACGCGGCGATCGCCTTCGGGCGCGAGCTCGAGCGGCGGCTGCCGGGCGAGGTGACCACCAAGTGGTGGAAGGAGGAGCGCGGCGAGCGGATCTTCGTCGACTACAACCAGAACGCCCGCGACCGCACGATCGCCTCGCCCTACAGCGTCCGCCCGAAGCCCGGTGCGCCCGTCTCCGCGCCGCTGTTCTGGGACGAGCTGCCAGACATCCAGCCCGAGGACTTCACGATCACCACGATGCCCGCGCGCTTCGCCGAGGTCGGCGACCGCTTCGCGACGATCGACGACGTCGAGCATTCACTCCAACCACTGCTCGACATGTACGAGCGCGACGAGTCCGAGGGCGCCGGCGACATGCCCTACCCGCCCGACTACCCCAAGATGCCCGGCGAGCCCAAGCGCGTCCAGCCCTCGCGCGACACCGACCGCAAGAAGAAGGACAAGGCCGAGTAGCTCAGCCGTTCTCGAACGCCAGGTCGAGCAGTCGTGCGGCCTGCTTACCGGGGTCCGGCGAGTCGAGTAGGACGACGCCGAAGGTGCGGCCGTGGCGGCGGGCGACGCCGACGAAGCAGCGGCCGGCGGCGTCGGTGTAGCCGGTCTTGAGGCCGATCGCGCCGCGGTAGTTGGCGCGGATCAGCGGGTTGTGGCCGGAGAGAAAGAGCTTGTGGCCCTTGATCGGGAAGCGGTAGGAAGCTTGGGCGCGACGGGTCAGGCGGACGATTCGCCGCTCGTGCATCGCGAGTCGGGTCATCACCGCGAGGTCGACTGCGCAGGAGCGGTCGCGGTCGGACAGGCCGCTCGGCGTCGCGAAGTGGGTGCAGTCGAGGTTCCACAGCCGCGCCTGCTCGTTCATCAGCGCGACGAAACGGCGCTCGCTGCCGGAGACGTGGTCGGCGAGCGCGCCAGCCGCGTCGTTGCCGGATACGAGCAGCAGGCCGGCGAGCAGCGGCTCCAGATGCACGCGCCGGCCGAGCGGCAGCAGGCCGATCGCCGACCCCTCGTAGCGCAACCGCTTCGGGATCCGCACGACGTCGTCGGGCCGCGTCGCGTCGGTCACCGCGAGCGCGGTCATGATCTTCGTCAGGCTGGCGATCGGCAGCTCCTCGGTGGCCCGGCGGCGATAGAGCGAGTCGCCGTTCTCGACGTCGAAGACCAGCGCTGCTCGCGGTGGCTTGCGCCAGCGCACGTCGAAGGCGTCCTCGCTCAGCAGCTCGATCGGCGCCGGCGAGCTCGGCTCGAACGAGCTGTTCGTGGGCGTCGCTGTTCCGCTCGCACTGTCGCCCGCAACGGCGCCGCTGGCCGCGATCGGCGTCGCGGCCTCGTCGCCGGGACGGCCGAACACCGCCCACAGCACCGCGAAGACCGCCACCGACGCCAGCACCAGTTGCAGCACCAGGGTCAGGCGGCGGCGCACCAGCTACTTCTCCGGCGGGTTGAACAGCGCCCCGAGGACGCCGAAGCCGATCATCCCGACGATCACCAGTGAGATCGCCACCAGCACGTCGAACCCGGTCCGCAGCATCACGTCGATCGTCAGGACACCCAGCAGCGCGACCATCGCGAGTGTCCCGACGAGCGCTACCGTGCGTCCGCTCACTGGCTGGCCACGGCTGCCCGCTCGAGCGTCTGCTCGGCGAAGTAGCTCGACCGCACCAGCGGCCCCGCGGCGACTGCCTCGAAGCCCATCGCGTACGCCTCGCGCTCGAGATCGGCGAACTCGTCCGGATGCCAGTAGCGGACGACCGGCAGGTGGTCGCGCGTCGGACGCAGGTACTGGCCGACGGTCAGCACCTGGACGCCGTGCTCGCGCAGGATCCCGAATGTCTCGAGCAGCTCCTCACGCGACTCGCCGAGCCCGGTCATCAGGCCAGACTTCGTCACGACCCTGTCGCCGCCCATCTCCTTGGCGTTGCGCAGCACGCGGCAGGAGCGCAGGAACTTCGAGCCGCGCCGCGCGACCGGGTAGAGGCGCGGCACGGTCTCGACGTTGTGGTTGAAGACGTCGGGCCGCTCGGCGATCACGCGAGCGAGCGGCATCTCCTCGCCGCGGAAGTCGGGGGTCAGCACCTCGACCTTGGTGCCGGGCGAGAAGCGGCGCACCGAGCGGATCACGCCGACGAACGCCGACGCTCCAAGGTCCGGCAGGTCGTCGCGGTCGACACTGGTGATGACGGCATGGCGCAGCTCCATCCGCTTGACCGACTGGGCGACGCGCAGCGGCTCGAGCGGATCATTGAAGGTCGGCTTGCCGGTCTTGACGTTGCAGAAGCCACAGCGGCGGGTGCACGTGTCGCCGAGGATCATGAAGGTCGCCGTGCCGCGCTCCCAGCAGTCGCCGATGTTCGGGCAGGCAGCCTCCTGGCACACGGTGTGCAGGCCTTCGGCGTCCATCTCCTTGCGCAGCTCGCGGTAGCGCTCGCCGCCGGGCGCCGGCACCTTGAACCAGCGCGGCTTGCGAGCGCCGAACTCGATCACCTCGCCGAGCTCGGCGGTGATGTCGCGCACACCGCCGGGGTTCGCGCGCGAGCGTGTCTGGTGCTCCCTGCTCACGCGGTCAAGGCTATGGCAGGCGTCGCCGCTTCGAGTAGGCGGCGCGGCGTGACCAGTCGTTGACGGCGGTCGAGCGCCTCGGCGAGCCGGAACGCCATCCGCTTGCGGAAGCAGGACATCGATGCGTCGTTCTCCTTCTCGCGCGCGACTGAGGTCATCGCGGCGCCGTCGACGCCGCAGGTCGCGATCCAGGCGAAGGGGGCGAGGTCGTTGGTGACGTTGACCGCGAAGCCGTGGGTCGTGACGCCACGCGAGACGTGGACGCCGATCGAGCCGATCTTCGCGCCGCCGGCCCAGACGCCGGTCAGGCCGTCGGGGGCGGTCGCCGCGATCCCCTCGTCGCGCAGCGCCGCGATCATCGCCTGCTCGAGCGCCGCTACGTAGTCGCGCACCGACGACACGCGCACGATCGGATAGCCGACGAGCTGACCGGGCCCGTGGTAGGTCACCTGGCCGCCGCGGTCGGAGTCTTCGACCGCGATCCCCTGGTCGCGGTACCACTGCTCGCCGCGCGGCAGGTCGGCCGACTGCGCGCGTCTCCCGCGCGTGTAAGTAGGCGGGTGCTCGAGCAGCAGCAGCGTGTCCGGGATCGCGTCGGCCTGGCGGGCGTCGCGCAGCCGCTCCTGCAGGGCCACCGCGTCGCGGTAGGGAAGCTCGCCGAGCGTCGTCACCCAGAGTTCGGACACAGGCCTGATCTTAGAGCGGTCGTCTGCCGCCCCGGCCGGGCGATCGCGGGCACTACGCTGCCCTGCGTGAGCCCCGGCGAGCGCTTCTGGACCAGTCGTCTGCGTTGGCGGCTGCGCGGATCGACCCAGTGGCCGGCGTTCGTGGTGCTGACGATCGTCGACGGCGCGGTGCTCGACCAGTTGCCGCCGGTCTCGACGACTGGGCTCAACTTCATCGAGGGCGTGCTGATCGCGACCTTCGCGAACCTGTTCCTCGTTGGGGCGGTCGCGCCGTGGCTGTCGCGTCGGCTGGCCGACCGCCGCGCCGCCGCGCTCGCTACGGCCGGCGCGCCGCCACCGACCGAAGCCGACCGCGAGGTGCTCCAGGACCGCACCGCGACGGCGCTGCTGATCGCCGGGCTGGCCGCCGTGATCGTCTCCGGCCTCGCCAACCGCCCGGTGATCGTCTCGGAGACCGACGCCACCGAGGCGAACGCCAACGCGCTGACCCGCTACGTCGAGCGCTCCGGCGACGCGGAGCTGGTGCGCAACCTCGAGACGGCGAACACGATCCGGCTCGGCGAGGGCTACTTCCGCAACTGCATCGCCCGCGACGACCGCGAGCGCTACTTCTGCGTCTTCGTCGACACGCGCGAGGACCCGCCCGAGGTCGTCGTCGACGACAGCGCCGAGCCGAACACCGTCTACCGCGGCCGCTAGCTCAGGTATCGCCGAGCAGGCGGAGGCGGTTGCCGCCGACGATCTCGAAGACCTCGACGCGGTTGCGGCCCGGCCGGATCGAGCGCTCGGGAACCATCACCGCGAAGCTCTCGCCGGTCCGCGCCCGTTCGGCGCGCGGCAGGCGGAGATGGAAGCTGTACCCCGTCGCTTCGATCGTGCCGTTGACCGCGACGGCGATCGCCCGCGTGTCGCGCGGCCCGGTGCCGCCGACGATTGACCCGGCGATCTGCGTCGGTCGCACGAGCGAGTCGCGCCGCACGGTGCGCATCGCGACCGCATTGGCGATCCCCGCCTGGAGCTTGGTCGCCGCGACGCGCGGCTGGTCGGCCACCGGCTGCCCGATCAGCTTGCGGCTCGGCCCGATGCCGGTGTAGAGGCTGTCCCAGTCGCCGGAGCCGAAGTGGCGTAGCCGTACGCGCAGCAGGACGCCGCGCCGCCGTTGCAGCTCGGCCGCTGAGATGTGCAGCCGGCGGCTGAAGTCGCGCTTGATCACCATCGCGCCGCGCCGCGCGCGGACCGTGCGCGAGAAGGCCGAGCGACCGTCGGCCGGGTAGGGCAGCCGCGCGTTGACCAGGTCGGCGATCGTCGGCGCGACGTCGGTCGTCCGCACGTAGCTGCGCACCACCTTGCCGCGCTTCTGGCGCGGCACCTTGACGAACAGCGGCACCGGCGCCAGCTCGTCGATGTTGCGCATGTTGGTGTCGCGCCGGGTCTTCACGCCCGACTCCGACGAGATCCCATGGTCGGCGGTGATCACGATCAGCGACTTGTCGAACGTTCCCTCGCGCTTCATCCGCGCGAACAGCCGGCCGAGCTCGCGGTCGACGAAGCCGATCTGGAGCTGCAGCCGCTGCTGGGCGTGGAGCGCCTGGTAGTCCGAGTAGAAGCCGGGCGTGCTGTTCATCCCGGCGATCGGGTCCTGCCAGCCGGCGCGCGTCTGCTTGCCCGACGGCAGGAACATGTAAGGCCCGTGCGGCAGCAGGATGTGGCGGGCGGATCGAGCCGAACAGGCGCGCCAACCGTTCGCGCCGCCCTTCCTGGAGCTGCGTCAGGATCGCCGGCCGGCCGCGCCGCGCGCCTGGGCACCAGCGCGGAGGGCAGATCGAGGTCGCCGCCTCGACGTGATGGATCGCGTAGCCCTTGCGGCCGAAGACGTCGTAGAGGCTGTGCGGATGGCCGGTGTAGTCCGGATCGCCGCCCGGTCGCGGGTAGCGCCCGTCGATGATCTGCGGGATCGCCTTGGTCGTCGAGTCGAACGTCGTCGTCGCGTTCGGGAACCAGTAGCTCGAGCTCGCCAGCTCGGCGAACGCCGGGTAGCGGCCGGCGTCGATCCGCCGGTTCGGCCCGAGCAGCAGGTCGGCCGGGAACTCGTCGAACATCAGCAGCACGACCGGCGGCTTGCCCTGCGCCGCCGCCTCGGCGTCGCGGTCGTCGTGGCCGACCGCGTAGGCGACGCCGGCTGCCGCCACTACCGCCAGGCCAATCGCTGCCAGCACCCGCTTCAGCACGACAGGAACTCTAGGTGCTGCGGCGCCGAGAACTGTGAACCAGCGGCTAACCGCGCGCCAGTAGCTCGACGCCGAGCCGGCGCGCGAGGCCCTCGCCACCACGCGCCATCACCCAGTCGTGGTTCCACTCGAAGACCGGGCGGGCGAGCGCAGCGACGCGGTTCATCCAGGGCTTGGTCGTCGCGACGCGCCAGTCATAGGTGACGGCGGTGACGCCGTCCTGCTCGTAGAGCCGCCACGTTCCGGTCCCATCGAGCTCGCCGGTCGCCCGGCCGATCATCAGCCGCGGAACCTCGATCTGGTCGACCTCGAACACGAACCCGACCGAGTAGGGCACGAGGCTGCGCCAGCGCACGTCGTAGCGGCTGCCGACCCGCTGTCCGTCGCCGCCGTCGCGCTCCACCACCGACTCCACCCCGCGCCACCACGCCGGCCAGGCGATCGGGTCCTCAAGTACTTCCCAGACCTCCGTCCGCGGCGCGCGCAGCAGCCAGGTCGTCAGGAACTCGTAACGGGCCACGGGCGCTCAGCCGTCGAGGCCGGGGATCGGTTCGATCGGGAGCTCGCCATTCACGCGCTCGAGTGCCTCTAGGTCAGCGCGATCCTGGGTGCGTCCGGCGAGCCGCTTGAAGCCGACCAGGCTTGGAAGCCCCGCGACACGAACCACGCTTCCGCGCAGCGACGCCGTCAGCGCGCCCGCGGCGACGGTGTCGTAGTCGAGCGGTGGCAGCCCGCCGCGCATGACGTCGACAACGCCGTGGCGTGTGTCGACGCGCAAGTGGTGGGCATCGCGGATGTCATCCGTGGTCAGTTTCTTGCCATCTGCAAAGCGCGTGGCCTCCGCAAGTTCGAGGAAGCGTCCGATCGCGTCGTCGGCCTCTGGCCCGTCGGGCACGAGCAAGTCGGAATCCCGCGTCGCTCGCGGGTACCCGTGCGCGATCACCGCAAAGCCCCCGATCACCACGTGCGGGAGTTCCGCTGCGGTGGCGTCGGCGACTACGCCGGCGAGATCAGGTCCTTGGATCTCGGGCAGTGACATGACCGCTGGCGCGAACCGCGCTGATCAACTCGAAAGCCTGGTCTGAAAGGCGCTGGCCTAGCTCCAAGCGCTCACTGGTCGAAAGCCTTGCGGCGAATCGGGCCTCTTGGCGGGCCTCGTCGCGGTTGATCTGGTCCCAGTCGCGATGGCGATCAGGCTGGACCCGCTTGGAAGCCATGCTCATAGTCTACGCTCGCCCGCCGCATCCCGGACGAATTCCGCTCAAGTCCCGGCTCTGTCACGCCGAAGCGGACAGTGGATGTCTGGGGCAAATCGCACCCGCCTGGTTCTGGCCGTGGCAGTCGGCGTGGTGGCGCTCGCCGTCTGGGCGGTCTCGGAGACCCAGCGCTCGACTGCCGAGCGGGTCTTCGACGAGAGCCGCGCCGCCGCGCGGATGCAGACCGCGATGCTCGACCAGGAGACCGGACTGCGCGGCTTCGCGCTGACGCGCGAGCGGCCCTACCTGCAGCCGTTCATCGACGGTGTGCGCGACTTCAACGACGCGTCGGCCGAAGCGAGCGAGCTTGCCACCAACGCCGAGCAGCGACGCCAGATCGGTCTCGTGACACGCACCGCGAATCGCTGGCGCGAGCTCGCCGAGCAGGACATCGGATTCGTGGGGCTGCAGCCTGGCAAGGACGCCCTGCGGCCGCCGAAGATCCGCGAGCGCAAGGCGCTGTTCGACGAGTTCCGTCGCGAGAGCGACGCGCTGCAGCGCCAGCTCGAAGACGAGCGCAGCGAGAAGCTCGCTCGTGCCGGCCTGATCTCGGTCGTCGTGATCATCGGGTTGGCGGTTGCCTTCTTCGGCGTCTGGCTGTTCCAGTTCGCCGCCGGCACGCTGGTGATCGACGGCTGGCGCCGGCACCTGCTGATGGGATTCCTC
>CBFGZN010000003.1:0-33141 GCA_965653255.1 uncultured Solirubrobacterales bacterium
TCGACTTGATCGCTGAGGACTTCGACGATCGTCTCACCGCAATCCAAGCAAAGAACTACGGCCCGGCGGGTCGTGTCACCAAGACTGATGTTGACAAGTGGCTTAGCGAGTCAAGCCGGCCACAGATTGCCGATCGGCTGCTCATCGCATCGACAGATCTTCTTAGCCCCGCGGCCCATAACGTCATGGAGGGCCAAGAGAAGCCCGTCGCTAAGTGCATGCTGTCGGATCTTCGCGATTCGCCTGTGCGGTGGCCGAAAAACGCAGCCGAGCTCGGTCCTGCGGCCGTCGCTCCCGCTCGGCCGCGCGCGCATCAAGTAGAGGCGTTGGAGGCGATTCAGGCCTGGGGGGAAGGTGAGGAGCGTCGAGGCCAAATAATCATGGCGTGCGGGACCGGCAAGACGCTCGTAGCGATTCTGGCGGCAGATCGGCTTGCCGCACGAAGGGTCTTGGTCTTGGTCCCAACCCTCGATCTGTTGCACCAGACTGCTCGAGAGTGGTCGGCGAATGCTGAGAGCGCTCGTTCCTTACTCTTGGTTTGCGGGGAGACACAGGACAGCGAGGCCGAGGATTTGTCGCGCGGTGACGAGCTCGCCACTCGTCGCACGACTGATCCCGCACGTATAGCCGAAGCTCTGTCCCGCCCGGACATTTTGGTCGTTTGCACGTACCACTCGTCGCCCCTGATCGCCGACGCAATGAACCTCGTTCCGGACGCTGAGTTCGACCTCGCCGTAGCCGACGAGGCTCACCGTTGCGCTGGATTGGAGGGTGCTTCGCACAAGACGGTTTTACGGGAGGAGGCTATTCGCGCGCAACGGCGCCTCTTCTTCACTGCCACTCCGACAATCTTTGGTGTTGACGACAAGGTGAAGGCATCGACCATGAGCGTCGCGTTGGCGTCGATGGACGACACTGAACGCTTCGGTCCTGTCGTGCATCACATTTCGTTTGGCGAGGCGGTAGATCGTGGGCTTCTAACCCCGTATCGCGTCGCCGTTATTACCGTACGCGATAGCGATGTGCAGCAACTGATTGACGACCGCCGGATTGTCACGGCCGATGGTGATCGCAACCTCGAGGCGGTCAACCTTGCTGTTCAGATCGCGTGTGCCCGCGCGATGCATACATACGGCTGCAAGCGCATCGTGGCATTCCATCGAACCATTCCGGCCTCGAAACGCTTCGTCGATCACTTTCCTATTGCAACTGATCTCCTTGCTGAGGAGGAGCGTCCCGCCGGGTCGCTGTGGGTGAAGCATGTAGACGGGAATGGCATGCGGCCAGTGCTGCGCCGACAGCGTCTCGCGTACTTCAAGTCCACCGACGACGAAGATGAGTATCGGCTCCTGTCCAACGTCCGGATGCTCTCCGAGGGAGTCGACGTCCCTGGAATCGACGGCGTGGTCTTCGTTGATACCAACAGAGGACACGCTTCGATTATTCAGGCGGTCGGTCGCGCTGTGAGACCCTCGCCTGGCAAATCGGAGGGCACGATCATCCTGCCGATCATTGTGCGCGAGGACGAGACTCCCGCTCAAGCCTTGTCTCGCTCAGAGCACCGTCACATCGTCAAAGTGCTCGGCGCTCTCAGGAGCCACGACCCTAAGATCACCCGGTCGCTCGACGAGCTTCGTTACAACGTCAAGCCGGGCGACTATTCGCCCTCGGGACCGGGGCGGTTCGTGGTTGATGCCCCACTTCATGTCGGCGAAGACTTTGCTGACGCGATCGAGGTCGCGCTCGCCCGTGCACTAGGAACACGACGAACTGGCGGACGAACCTCCCGCCGCCCGGTCACCGAAGCGTTTACCGCCGACGAGATCCCGCAACGCGCCGAGGACAACGCCTTCAAGATCGGGATCGGCGGTGACCTATACAACGCCGGTCTTCTTCAACTACTCACGCGGGTGCCTGAGGACTATTCGTCTCTACTGAAGCCTTGCTGGGAGGAGGCGAAATCTCGTTGGTCGGCTGGCACACTCGACGACGAGTACAAGTGGATCATCGCCGATCGCGTGTCATGGCTGGCTGAAGACCTCGACAATGGTGAGCGTCAACGGACAGAGATGGCGGAACTCACGCGCTACGCCGTCCCCGATCAAATCGCGTCGCAATTCCGCAAGGGCGGCATCTACACGACGGGGCCCCTAGCGCTCATTTCAGACGGGTCAGCTTCAACCGACGCTATGGTCGCGCCACTCGCTGCCATCCACGGGGCAATCACCCATCTCGGAATGACCCCTGAGCAGCAAGTCGACGCCATGCTGAAAGCGTTGACGGTCCTGGCCCCATCAGTACCTGCCCCCGAGGCTGGCGTGTACGGCTGGGAGTGGGGTGCGGAGGACGCGACGATCGCCGCACTAGCTGGACTAGCGCAGGGTCTGCGACACCGAGCCGCAGAACTCCGTCGGCTCGACCTCCCAGAGCCCCTGCCTTATGAGATGGATGAGGTGCAGGCGTTCAACCGCGGCCTTGAGACTGCAGATCGCCTCGTCTCGCTCGTTGATGATGCGATGCCGTACCGATTTGCGGGCGACGAACGATATGCCAGAGCACGTCGCTCGGAGGAGCGATACCTAACCCCCGACGAACGCTTTGACGAACTCGGTTGGCAGATATACCTGCTGATTCTCGCAGTCGACGGAGCGGAAGATCTAGCAGAGAAACTCGCGATGGAGGGAACCTGGCGCGAGCGGAAGAAGGTTCAAGCAGATCGCCTGCGGCGATCACGACAGCGATTCGACGCTCTCAGCATGGTGAACGCGTAAATCGCAGACAACTTGCCTAGACCTTGACCGCCGTTTGGCTCTGGGCTTCACTCGGAGACACCCAGCAAGCCGTTGTCGTTCTTGTCCCGCTTACCTGAGCTGTTCTTTTTGGGAGCGATCCTGCATCACATTCGAGGTTTCGCGGTTACGCTCGTGCGGACCCGATGCACGGCTGTCGGAGGCTGGTCCTTTCGGAGATCGGTCGTGTGGGGAGGGCTGGCGACGATGGATCGCACATCAGGGGGAGCCGTGGTTGGCAACGGACACCGACATGCGGTTAGTGAGTCCGACCTCAGGCTCGATGAGCCGTTGTGGACGGTGGAGAAGGTGGCGCGGTTGCTATCGGTCAAGCGGGCGTGGGTCTACGCAGCCACCCGCGAGGGCCTGCTGCCTTACGTCAAGGTCGGCCGCCATTTGCGCTTCGTAAGGGCCGACATCGAACGTTGGATTCTCGAGCACCGCAACCACTGAGCGCCTGTCGATTGGGTTGTCGAAACCCCTTCATCGCCCCACAAGCTGAATCGCAATCCAGCGCCCCCGAACCTCCTCGGCCACCTCGCTTCCCACGTGGAATAGGGGCCGCTCCGCCCTTCTCCTTGGCTCCATTGGATTTCCTGACCACCCGCCCTCCGCTGCGCTGCGTGTGGGTGGTCAGGAAATCCAGTGAGAAGAAAGGGGAGATGGAGATATGGAAGAGGAAGGAGAGGAGGGGGTAGGGGGTTCGGGGTGATGAGGTGTGGATGGAAGATTGGGGGCGATAAGTGTTGTTGGTTGTTGTTGAGTCGTGATGACCTGTGGTGAGCGGCGCTAAGAGATGGAAAAGAGGGTTAGTGGTGGCGGTTATAGATGGGTCATGTTGGTTCTTGAGCAGGTGTGTAGAAATAGGTGATGTAGCTCTAAATTGACGGTAGTTAGGTAGCTAGCCGTGAGTTGTGTCGGTCTGTTCGTCAAGCGAACAAGGAGACCGATGTGGCAAGCAGGCCGGCAAGATCAACGCGAGTACCGAGGCGAACGAGAGCCGACGCTGGGACGCCGAGGGCGACCGAACGTGATCTGCGTCTGCTTAGGACAGTCGCGGAGCAGTACGCGATCACGCTGCCTCAACTGGCGGCGATGATGGGCCGTTCGATTCATGCGGCGCGGTGGCTGCGCGACCGCTGGCGGGCAGCCGGCTGGATCGACAGCCGCACCGTGCTTGTCGATCGTCCTGTCTTTCTGTGGGCGACCCGCGCCGGCGTCCAAGCTGTCGGCCTGCGTTACCCGGGGTGGGGGCCGACCCCCGGTGTGCTCGCCCACGTCGAGGCAGTCACCGACGTTCGCCTGCATCTGCAGGCGAACGGCCGGGACGTTGGTTGGGTCAGCGAGCGCGACATCACCCTGGCGGCTCGCGGTGCGCATCGACCGGATGGGCTGTTGGTCGTCGGCGACAGCGAGGTCGCAATCGAGGTCGAGCTGACCCGCAAGGCACGGTTGAGAGCGCGCGGGATCATGTGCGAGCTCGTCGCTCGCTATGCAGGTGCCGTCTACTTCGCAACCGCTGGGACGCGGCCGCTGCTCGAGGATCTCGCCGCCGAGGTCGGTCAGGGCCGTGTGCAGGTGCGCTCGCTGCCTGAGGGAGCGGCGGGATGAATCCGCACAACCGCGACGAGCCGAACAACGTCCTGGCATTCGCGGGACTGTTTCTAGTCGGGTGTTTGGTGAGTGTCCCGGCGATGGCTGTTGGGGCTGTGATCGGTCGGCTGTTGCGCCGCCGGCGCGGCTGGCTGGGTGCCGCGGCGGTGGCCGGGATGGCGGCTGGTGCGCTGCTGGCGTCCCCGATCCTGGCCGCCGTGGCGCATGGCGTCGAAGCCGCCGAACAGGCATCTGGCGATGGCCTTGGCCGGATGCTGGCGGCTGGTTGGCCGCACATGCGCGGCTGGTGGCTTCAAGCGCTCGTCCTGGCGCCGGTCTTCGGGCTCGTGTTCGAGCTGGTCCGCTCTCCGCACGTCGAGGAGCTGCGCGACCGAGCCGAACGCCGCCAAGCCTGCCGCCGGGCACGCCGTGAACGGCGTGCCCGCAGGGCGGTCGGCATCCACGACTGCGTCGGCGTCCCGGTTGGGTTCACGCTCGGCCGCCACGTCGAAGGCGAGCGGCTGCTTGACGTGCGGCGTGGCCGGGCGGTGATGCCGCTGGACCGGCTCGCCAAGACGGTGCTCGTCGTCGGTGCGCCGGGGTCGGGGAAGACCGAGACGCTGCTCGCGCTCGCAGGCGGCGTTGCCGCCTGCTCGGACTGGCAGGTGTTCGTCCTCGACGCCAAGGGCGACCCGTCCACGCTGCGCCGCTTCGGCGATCTCATGCGCGCCACCGGCCGCACACCCAAGTCGTTCCCTGGGGAGGCGTATGACGGGTGGCGCGGATCGGGTCGTGAGATCGCGAGTCGGTTGGTCGAGTTGATCGACTGGGCCGACGAAGGGCCCGCCGCCTACTACCGGGACATCTCCACCAACCTGATCCGGCTCGCCTGCACCGTCCCGGCTGGGCCGCCGAAGTCATCGTCCGAGCTGTTGGAGCGGTTGGACCGCCAGACGCTTGCTGGTCTGTGGGCCGGCACCCCGACCGCCGGTCGGGTGCTCGCCTTCAAGGACGAGCACGTCCTCTCATGCCGTGCCCGCTATCAGGCGTTCTTCGACGCCATCGACGGCCAGCTCGACGGCTCGTGGGCGTTCGAGGACGCCCCGGCCGGCTACCTGCTGCTCAACGAGCTCCTCTACGGAGAGGAGACCACCAAGCTCGCCCGGTTCCTGCTCGAGGACTTCAAGCAGTACGTCGCGGCCCGCAAGGCCGAAGCGCAACGGGTGCTGATGGTCGTCGACGAGTTCTCGGCGATCGCGACCGGCGAGGACGTCGCACGTGTGATCGAGACCGTCCGCTCCTACGGAGCGTCGTTCGTCCTCGCGCCCCAGGCGTATGAGGGGATGGGCGGCCCCGAAGCGGCGGCGCGGATCGTCAACGCCGCCCACACCATCCTGCTCCATGCCGTGCCCGAACCCGAGCAGATCGTCTCGGCCGCCGGCACACGGATGGCGATCGAATCGAGCATCCAGCATGACCAGGGCCGCGCGCTCGAGCTCGGCTCCGCGCGCGAGCAACACCAACTCCGTGTCGATCCCAACGACGTCCGGCGTCTTCGGCCGGGGATGTGCTTCGCGATCGGCTCCGGCCAAGCTCAGAAACTCCAGATCGCACCGACCGGAGAGGTGGCGCCATGACCTCGGAGCTGCAACCCGCCGGGTCGCTGGCCGAGCCGCTGCTCGACGCGGCCGCCGCCGCGAAGCTGCTGTCGGTCAGGCCGTCATGGGTCTACGACGCCGCACGTGAGCACCGCATCCCGCACCTGCGGATCGGCCGCCACGTCCGGTTCCTGCGCACCGATCTCGAAGCCTGGATCGACCGGCAACGCGCCGGCAACTAAACCGTCCGCGCAAACAATCGCTTGACGGTTCTCGCTTGACAAAGCTGGGGCATCGATGCATTCATATAACCATAATGCATATGCCTCGTAGTTATACAGTCGAGAGGACCGTGATGGCAGGGCCGCTCGTGCGGGCGCTTCGGCTTGCGTGCGGGTTGGACCAGGGCCCGCTTGCGGATGCCCTGGGGTTCTCGCAGGCCCATCTGTCGAAGCTGGAGCGCAGCGACAATCGGCTATCGGCCGAGCGCTGGCTTGCGGCCGCGTCCGCCCTTGGACTGGGTACCCGCGAGGAAGACGAAGCGACGTTGCAATACGTCCTCGCCCACATGGAGGACGCCGTGGAGGACACCCATGTCCTGCGGCTCCTCTACGACGAGGATGGGGAGGTGCCGATGTTCGTCGACGCGACTTCTGCGTTGACGGCGTTCGGGGTGCTCGACGAGTTCCGCGAGTTCGACCCCCCAAATGCGTGCTTGCTGGCGATCTGGCCGGACTTCGCCGACCGGATCGCCGCTGACGGCGAGGGCACCATCGAGGTGTCCGCATCCGGCAAGTCTGAGCAAGAGCGAAGCCTCGCCCTTGCCGGCGCGGTGCTCGCCGCCGCGTCCAGCCTGGTGCGCACATGGTTCGACCGGGCCGAGACTCGGATGCACCTGTACGAGATCGCCGAGCTCGAGAGCAGCGACGTCGCCACGAGTTCTGGAATTCACAATTTCGACCGTCCCGACCCGAGCGCCCTCACAGGGCCGCTGGTCGTGGTCGGTCAGTCAGGAGAGCTTCTATGGCCGCCGAGCCAAGAGACACAGGAGGAGCGCGACGACTAGATCGTCCGCTCGATTCACATACAGGCGACTCACTTGCCGAGCCGCTACTGAATGCAGAGGCCGCTGCCCGGCTGTTGTCGGTCAGGCCGTCATGGGTCTACGACGCTGCACGTGAGCACCGAATCCCGCATTTGCGGATCGGTCGTCACGTTCGGTTCCTGCGCGGCGATCTCGCCGAGTGGGTCAACACCCAGCGAGATCGGGGGCTGCGATGAGATCGCCGCCGCGCGTGGGTCGCTCTCATCGCCACCCCACCGCAAGGGTCTGCTTCAGCCATGTCCGGTGGCCACTGGCCTGTCCATTCCGAGTGGACACCCAGGGCTGCTGGTTTGGCTCTAGGCCGGCCCTTGTCGCTGCGCACCCCGCCCCCACAACGTGTGTGACCGGGGTGCGCAGCAAGTCAGGCCAGAGAGTCCAATCCAGCAACAGGGGAATCCAGGGGATTTCCAGGCCAGTGGCAATCAACAGGGCAATCAGGACCAGGGGTGGGGGTGGAGTATGAGAGCGACACCACGCGCCTTCGACTTCACGCATTCGAGACTGACCGAGCGTGACCTTGCGGTCGTGCGGTGGATCGGCCGGCAGCGCTTCGCCGCTGCCGACCAGATCAACCGCCGGTTCGGGATGGATCGCAGCCGCGCCTATCGGCGACTGCGGGTCTGCATCGCGGCGGGGCTTCTCGTTCACGAGCAGCCCTTCCACGGGCCGGGCGTCTACGTCACGACCCGACACGGGCTCGCGGCGGTCGATCTCGACCTGCCGCCCGCCCGCGTCGACGTGCGCTGCTACCGCCACGATCTCGACCTCGCCGGTCTCTGCGCGACCTACGAGCTCGCCGGCCACCAGGTCGTCACCGAGCGCGAGATCCGCACGATCGACACCCATTCCAACCGGCCGCGATACGCCATCACTCTTGGCGGCGGCCGACAGCACTTTCCCGACCTGATCCTCGACACCGTCGAGGGTCTGGTCGCGGTCGAGCTCGAGCGGACAGCCAAGCGCGCCCGCCGTCTCGACCACATCCTCGCCGGCTACGTCCGCGCGCGACACCTAACCGCCGTCCGCTACCACGCCACCACCCCAGCGGTGCGGCGTGCCCTGAACGGCGCGATCGAGCGCGCCCATGCCGGCCAACTCATTGTCGTCCTCGACGTCGAGGACGACCAACTTACGCCGCCCGTAATGGCGGCGACGGGAGGCAACTCATGAGAGACCTATGTCCAACTCCGATCTGGCTGGCGATCTGGCCAGTGGCAATCATCTGCAGTCCGATTGGGCCGGCGATCGCCGGCGTCTGTCTCTACTTCCACAAGCGAAAGATCAAAGCCGCGCTCGACCAACCTGAGACCGTCCCAGACGGCCAGGTGGTGGCGCCGGCTGAAGACAATCCACCGGCCGAGTTGCCGGTCGCTGCCGGCCGCGAGGGGATACCCCTCGGGATCGACAACCAGGGCAACCCGACCGGCGTCTATCTCGACGAGCTCCAAGCCCACGCGCTGCTACTCGGCGCAACCGGGTCAGGCAAGACCACGACCCTCGCCACGATCATCCAAGGCGCCACTGACCTCGCGATCCCTGTGGTCGTGATCGACCTCAAGGGATCGCCGACGTTCCGTCGCCGAATCGCGGATGTCGCCCACCTTGCGGGACGCGGCTTCGTCCACTGGTCGCTGTCAGGCGACACACACTGGAACCCGCTCGCCCGCGGCGACGTCTCAGAGCTCAAAGACAAGCTCATCGGGATGGAGGCTTGGACCGAGCCCCACTACAAACGCGCCGCCGAGCGCTACCTACAAACCATCTTCACCGTCCTCGAGGCGCGTGAGATCGAGCCGTCGCTCGAGCGGATCGTTGAGCTGATGGACCCGGCCGCGCTCAACGCCGAGCTACGCGAGGTTCCCAAGGATCTCGCCGACCGGATCGCCGGCTACCTCGCCCAGCTCGCCGACTCGCGCGACCAACGCTCCGCCATCGCGGGCCTCGGGACGCGGCTCGCGCTGCTCACCGAGTCCACCGCCGGCGACCGGCTGACCAACGGTCCCGACAGCATGTCGACGATCGACATCCTCGACTCGATCCAGCTCGGCGATGTCTGCCTGTTCTCGCTCGACTCGCTGCGCTACCCCGAGCTCGCCGCCCAAGTCGCCGGTCTTGTGATCCAAGACCTCAAGACCGTAGCCAGCGAGCTGCTCGCCCTCGGCGACACACAGGCGCTCGTCGCGATCGACGAGTTCTCAGCACTCGACGGCGACCAACTGCTCGGCCTCCTCGCGCGTGCGCGCGAGGCCGGCATCGGCGTCCTGCTCTCAACACAAGAGCTCGCCGACCTCGCGAAGGTCGACCTGACCTTCGCCGACCAAGTGATCGCCAACACCAACGTCAAGCTCATCCACCGCCAGGAGGTTCCAGACTCAGCAGAGCTACTCGCCGGCACGATCGGCACCTACTCCGAGTGGGAGAAAACCTACGTCGAGACCCTCCCACTCGTCGGATTGATCACCGGCAACGCCTCCTCCACCACCGGCAGCAGGAGACTCGTCGAGAAGTTCAAGCTCCACCCCAACACCTTCAAGAACCTCCGAACCGGCCAAGCCGTCCTCTCGATCAAAGCGCCCGACGCAATGGCAGGCATCATCAACGTCCATCCACCACGCATCAACCCCAACGAACTTCCCAACGCCATGCCCGTCGACCGACAGCTAACCCCACCGGCCGACCCACCACCACCAGCACCCCAACCCACCATCAGACAACTCGCAGAGCACGTCTGCGACAGCGGGATAGAGGCCCTCACCAATCCCTCAGGGCGATAGCTACCGATCAATAGTCACGGGGCGCCGCCATCGAGCTAGCCATCTGGCAAGTCGATGGCGAGCGCCCCTAGACGGCATCGGCTGCACACGAGGAGACATATGAGGATGCTTGCTCGCGTGGCAGCCTTGGCATAGCCATTGAACCTCTAGCGGGCGTAAATAATCGACGTGATGGCCCTGCGGAACGCACGTCTTGCCGCATCCGCTGCATGTCGACGGCCGGGCTACCTCGCCTCTGCGAATCGCGTTCTTGAGCTCCTGACGCGCTCGTTCCTTCCGCGGATAGACAGCGGTGAAGGCAACGATGTTCAGCCCAGGCCAATCTCCGTCATAGCACGGCGACACGGCTAGATGAGGTTGGTACACCAGATCTGGCAGATCCTCGATCGGTACACCGGCCCGAGCCCCTCGCCGCAGAGGAGGCGGCTGAAGCGCTCGAAGGTTCGTCATCACGACCTACGGTTGCTCGCTACTCGCTGATAACCGTCGAAACGGACATCGTTATGGACAGATTCTCGCCTTCGCCTGATGGCTGTTCACTTTGCTGCTTGCGGATCGCGGTATGCCAAATATCGAAGGTATCATCGGCTAGCTTCGCTGCGGCCTCGGCAGCTTTGATCACATCCAAATGGAGGCTGCCGAAACGTACACCTAGAACATCTCGGGTCCAACTTAGGTGGAGTTGCGGAGACGCTGGACCTTCAATCTCGCCAGACTTCTGTGCGTTGCCGGTGCCGGCGATGTACTCGTCTAGGTGCTCATAGAAGTTTCGGAAGTCCGTAACGCTGGGCGCTGTCTTCATGAACTCCGCCTTAACCTTGACTAGGCGGTCTGAGCTCTCCATGCGCTTAGTGATCGCGTCGTGGTCTCTCAACACATTGCGCATGGCGATCACGAGAAAGTGCGTATCCATGTGCAGGCGGTGATCCGCTTCCGGATGCTCCGCCTCCGGAAGCGGCCCAACGTCTTCGCCGTTGATCTGGCGGGCGTTGTGATCGGCCGACCTGCGACTGTCGGACAACAGTTCGTCTCGGGCCTCGCGAACTCGTTTGAGCTGAGTTCGTACCGATGCACCCCAATGGTTCATGCCGGCGCTCGGCCGAACGCCGAGGTCCAGCAAAAGATCTTCGCTTGCGCTCATGGCTGCATGATTGCTGGTGCCTCGGCTACCGTGAGGGCATGGCGCTTCTCGATGACATTGCCCACATCGCGGATCAGATTGACGGGATCGCGAACCGGTTCAACGAGCGCATGGATTCGATGATGCGCAGCGCTCGCGTATGGGTCGCCAGCGAGCAGGGGCAGCAGCTCCTGTCGGCCGTGGACTACATGACGATCACCAGCCGTATCGGCGATTTCTATGCGCACAGCGGCTGGTACTTCCCGGTCCATCCGAGTTTTCATCGTCACGCCATGGAGCATCTGACGCTCCACCAGCCTTTCGACCCGCGAGAGGCTGCGCGTCTCGTTGGGCCGGAGTCGCGGCATTGGCCATGGATTGTGGAAGGGCTACTTGCCAGCCCTTCGATTGAGAGCCGGTCGTTGGTCGTACGCGAAGGAACTCGCTGCATGGAGGAAGGCCTCTGGCATGCGGCGGTCTCGACGTTGTTGCCGATGATCGAGGGCATCGCCTCCGATCGTTCAGGCGTACTCGAAGGGAAGCGAGTCGGACGGCGTATCGACGACATTCTGAATTCGACAGACGGTGCTCTGGAGGCGATCAGCGCCGTCCCCGCGCTGGAAGTGGTGGATGCTGAGATCTTTGAACGACGAGACTTCAATCAGGTGCAGATCGCTGACGAAGCGCTCAACAGGCACCTAGTCCTTCATGGCCGACCGGTTCAGTTCGGCACTGAAATCAATGCCGTCCGAACGCTCATGCTCTTGGTCGCCCTAGTCGAGATCATCGACGGGGCACTCCTATTCCGGGCTACGTCGATCCCGCCGGACGGCGGCTCGCTCCTAGACGACTACGGGCCACTTGCACCGCTGCGACAAGCGGCTGCATAGAAGCTCCTAGCTAGTCCTCCCGCCAACATCAGCCGCCGTGACCCGGACTCGCTGATGTGGACTGTCATTGATCGGAACTGCGCTGCTATCAAGTTCAGGCGGATCGACTGTGAAAGTCCGGCCGCAACCCTCGCACTCAAGATCGTCCCCCTCAGCACCTTCGTAGACGCCGTTTAGCGTCCCGCAAGAACAGAGCATATGCACCGCTTGGCAGCGGTCGCATCGACCAACAAATACCCGTTCGTCAATTGGGTGTTCGTCGGGCGCCAGGCGTTCGAGATACAGCATCCCGGGCATTGAGTTCGCCCCGACCTCGCAAACTTGGCATAGATCGACGTTAGGGCGCCAGTCCTTGAGCTGCTCGAAGGTGATCACCTCAATCTGGAGGCCTCGAGCGTTATCGGCCCTCCTCTGGGCCGCCTTCGAAAAGCCTACGGTCGTGATGAGCAGCCCGTAATCGGTACGCACGTCATCGACTAGCCCGATGAAGCGCTCAACATCAGGCACATTCACCGTTGACGACCAACACTTGCAATCGACCGCCAAGGTGGACGGTTTGGGTAGCACATCACCCGCGAACCGACCCTCAACGAAGACATCTATCTGCCTGGTCGTGCCGCTTAGGTGTCCGGGCAGCTTCTCATCGAACTCAACGCGCGCGTCGTCATCCGCCTTGGCGCGAAGCACCTCGTAGATCTCCTGCTCGTAATCGCGCCAGACCGGCATCGAGCACAGCTTGCCACGTCACCACACGACTGGCATGCTTTCCATGTGAGTTCAGATCTAGATTTCTCCGCCGTCGCGCTTGAGGCGGCTTATTCGGAGGCTGCTGATCGCGCCGATTCTCTGCCCGGCAGGGCTCCAACGGAGGATGCTCTTGCCGTGTTGCGTGCGCGGGTCCGTCATGCATCCGACCGACTAGTAGCGGCGGTCAGCTTTCGGGCTCACGGCCCGTGGGGTGTTGATGAGACGACGGCTCTCCGTGCCGCTGCGATAGCCCTTGCGGCTGAGGTCGCCCGAGGCCTAAACGATTGTCTGCAAGTCGGCGTACTAGACGGCTACGTCGCGCTCAACGCGAACCGCCTTTCCGAACTCGTCGTTGGTATGGCTGGGAAGCCGACCATCCCGGAGCCGGACGAGATTGCAGAGGACCCGGGCATTGAGGCGTGGCTAGGGGAGGTCAACCGACACGTCGGGGTGCTGCGCCACCCGGACACCTCTGAGCTCAAGATCACTCGTGAGGCATTCGCGACGATAGGTGCTGCGGTTGGGATGGCCGCATACCTAGCGGGAAGGATCGATGAGCTTAGTCCGAGTACATAACTGTTGATGGCCTGTCGGCCGTCGAATCTTGTTCTCTAGCTTGTTCTCTAGAGGCCTTGTTCTCTAGCTTGTTCCCAAATCGACCAAGCGTGTAGCTGGATTTGCCCCCATTCTAGAGCGAAATCTATTTAACAAGATCGAACTCAAACACCGCTAAAGACTCTCGTAATGAAGGGGTCCCCGGTTCGAATCCGGGCGTCGGCTCTCGCGGGCTAGTTCCCGTTCCGGTAGCGGGCAAGGTTCGTCTCGATTTGCTTGATCGAGGCGGCGCTATCCGCGGAGATCTCGCCCTTACCCTCTGGATCGGCCAGGGCGCGAAGGAGCGAAGGGAGTTTCGCCGCGGGAAAAACCGTGGGCTGCGGGTGAACTGGCGGATCGATGGCCATGGGTTGGTGGCTGGAGCCTATCCGCGCGGCTGAGCTCTCGGCCTCGATGTTGGGTTGCCGCTCCTAGGCGTACCTGCCACACTTGGATCGCTATGGCACGCCTAACCAGAGCTGTCCCATTGCGTATTGGTCCTCAGGGTCGCGTGGTCATACCTGCGGAGATGCGGCGGACTTTGGAGATTCAGCCAGGGGAGACGCTGATGGCACATGTGGAGGAGGATCGACTTGTGCTCGAGCGGCGCGAGCAGATCCTCGAGCGATTGCGCAGCGAGCTGCGCGAAGCGACTCCAGCTGGGACGAACGTGGTCGACGAGCTGATCGCTGAGCGGCGTACCGAGGCGCGGCGCGAGACTGCCGAGCATAGCTGACGGGCCTGGGGCGGTTCTCGATGCCTCGGCGGTGATCGCCCTGCTCTGGGAGGAGCCGGGGGCTGAAGCTGTCGAGGGGGTGCTGGGCGCGGCTGTTCTCTCAGCCGTCAACTGGTCCGAGGTGCTTCAGCGCTAACGCTCTTGGATTGGACATGGCAGGTAGGCGAGATAGCGTCGAAGCGCTTGGAATAGCTATCGAGGACTTCAGTGGCGACGATGCTGAGACTGTGGCGAGAATGTGGGCATCGACGCGTTCGGCGGGCCTGTCGCTTGCTGATAGGGCCTGCCTGTCCCTAGCGCGACGACTTGGTCTTCCCGTCCATACGACTGATCAGGCTTGGGAGACCGTCGACGTCGGGGTCGAAGTCGTTCTGATTCGCTGAGGCGAGTTCGAAATCCGGGCGTCGGCTCTGGCGCATGGGGCTAAGGGGTCTCGTGCGGGTCAAGGCGCTCGGTGCGATCGAGCGTGGCGAGCCGACCGACCCACCACCGCCGATCGGAAACTTCATCGCCCAGGTCACGCCCTGGATCTCGATCATCGGCGTCATATCGCTCGCCAGCGATGCTGCTCCTTGGTGGCTCGGCGTGGCGTTCATCGTCGTCGGCGTGGCACTGACCAACCGCTTCAAGCCGAACGACGAGGTCTCGCCTACGCAGCCGTTGTCGGCGCCCCGCTGAACGGCGCCTCGTCGAGGTGCCGGCACAGCTCCTCGACTGACTCGTAGACGACGGTCGCTCCAGCGTTGAGCAGCTCCTCGCGCGAGAATCCTCCGGTCAGCACGCCGACGGTCGGGATTCCGGCTCGCGCCGCCGCCTCGCAATCCCAGACGGAGTCTCCGACGAGCACGGCGTCTCCACCGCCTGGCCCCACCTTGTCGAGCGCAGCGCGCACGAGATCGGGCTCGGGCTTGGTCGCCTCGACATCCGCCGACGTGGTCCAGGCGTCAACCAGCTCGCGTGCGTCGAGCATGCCCAGGTAGACGTCGACCTCGTCGGCCTTCGCGGAGCTGGCGAGCACGGTTGTCGTGTCGCGCTCGCGCAGTGCGACGAGAAGCGCCCGTGCCTCCGGCAGCAGCTCGACCTCGCCGATCAGCTCCGAATAAAGCTCGCCCTCCGCGGCGCGGATCGCATCGCCGGCGCGCTGCTCGACCTCCTCGCCGGCAACAGCGGTGACGAGCTGGTCGCCACCCATCCCGATGTGGCGGTGGATCCGCCAGGCCGGAACCAACTCGCCGTGCTCCCGCAGAGCGCGTTGCCAGGCGAGCGTGTGCTGGTAGTTGGTGTCGACGAGCGTCCCGTCGATGTCGAGGATCACCGGAGTCGTCATCGCCGGGCTCTACCCGTTCGCCGGGTTGCGAATCGCGTGTCAGGTCGCGGTACGGGGCAGCAGCTCGGCCGCGCGGCAGAACAGGTCGTCCAGCGCCAGGTCGAGCGCGCTTGCGAGCACCGCGATCTTCTTCACGGTGGGGCTGCGCTGGCCGCGCTCGATGCCGCCGACGTAGTTGGTGCTGACGCCGGTTTCAAGTCCGAGGCTCATCTGGGTGTGCCCGCGCTCCAGACGCGCCTCGCGCAACGCCCGGCCGAGGGCGATGAGCCAATCTCGGGGCGGTGCCTCCACCGCCTGAACGGTTCCAGCCCAGACGTGTTATGACTACCGCCTGAGCGTGTGATCCTGTTAAGCCCGTCGTGGAACCGTGGTTTCAATCCCACGCTCCTGGAAACCCCCTCCGCAGGCTCCAAGAGACCCAGCACGGAGGTTCCTCATGGCGGTTCAGACGGCGAGTGATCGATCGGTCAGCGATCTCGTGCAGCAGCTATCGGCGCAGACGGGCGAGCTGGTTCGCCAGGAGCTCCGTCTGGCCCAGGTCGAGATGCAGGAGAAGGGCAAGCGAGCCGGGATCGGGGCCGGCCTCTTCGGCGGGGCGGGACTGGTCGCGCTCTACGGCATTGGCTTCCTGCTCGCCGCGGCGGCGATGCTGCTCGCTACCGCGCTCGAGCCCTGGATCGCCGTCGCGATCGTCGGCGGAGCGCTGCTGCTGCTCGCCGGGTTGCTCGCCCTGACCGGCAAGAAGCAGGTTGACCAGGCCAAGCCGCTCGTTCCCGAGCAGGCGATCGACACGACCAAGCGAGACATCGACCACGTGAAGGCGAGGGCAGGCGGATGAGCGAGAACCCCAAGACCGAGACGCCCGCCGACGATCCCGAGGCTCTGCGCCGAGACATCGCCGACAAGCGCCGCGAGCTTGGCGACACGGCTGCCGAGCTCGCTGCCAAGGCCGACGTCAAGAGCCAGGTCAAGGAGAAGGTCGACGAGCGCAAGGACGCCGTGCGCGACGCGGGCCAGCACGCCCAGGAGGCGGTGACCACTCAGGCGAGCCGGCTCGACCCACGACTGCTGGGGGTGGCTGCGGTCATAGTTGTCCTCCTGCTCGTCCTACGCAGAAGGAGGCGGTAACCGATGGCCAAGGTTCTCTATGCCCCGTTCGGCATCCTGTCGGGCATTCTGGGCGGCTTGATCGCAAGCACGATCTTCAAGCAGATTTGGAAGCGGATCTCCGACGAGCCGGATCCGCCGAAGGCGCGCCAGAGCGAGTACGGCTGGCGGGAGCTGCTGCCGGCCGCTGCCCTGCAGGGCGCGATCTTCACCGTCGTCAAGACGGTCATCGATCGTGGCGGCGCACGTGGGTTCCAGAAGCTGACTGGAGCCTGGCCCGGGGATTGAACGAGGGCCCAGCCGGCGTAGGCTTCGTCGGCGTTGGACGACCTTGTCACATATGTCGGGCACGCCACGGCGCTGATCGAGCTCGACGGCGTCCGCGTCCTGACCGACCCGATCCTCAGCGGCCGCGTCGCCCACCTGCGCCGACACGGCGGCGCTGTCGACGTCGCCTCGCTCGGCCAGCTCGACGGGGTGCTCGTCTCGCACGCCCACCTCGACCACCTCCACGCCGCCTCACTGCGCCAGCTAGCCGCCAAGCGACCCCAGCCGACGCTCGTCATCCCGCGCGGCCTCCGCCGACACGTCGCCAAGCTCGGCTTCGAGCGCGTCGTCGAGCTCACGGCGGGGGAGGGCACCGAGGTCGCCGGCCTGCCGATCGCCGCCACCTACGCCGACCACGACAGTCGCCGCCACCCATTCGGCCCGCCGGCCGAGGCGGTCGGCTACCTACTCGGACCCAGCGGACACCAGATCTACTTCGCCGGCGACACTGACGTCTTCCCCGAGATGGCGACGCTCGCCGACGACCTCGACACCGCGCTGATCCCCGTCTGGGGTTGGGGGCCGACGCTCGGCCCCGGCCACCTCGATCCCAAGGGCGCGGCGGCCGCGCTCGAGCTCTTGCAGCCCCGGCTCGCGATCCCGATCCACTGGGGCACGCTGTTCCCGTTCGCGCTCGACCGCCTGCGCGGCAAGGCGCCGTTGCTCAGCGATCCTCCACAGCAGTTCGCTCGCGAAGCGGCTCGTCTGGCTCCTGCGGTGGACGTTCGGGTGCTCCAACCGGGTGAGGCGACGCCTTTGCCGGCTCCCCGCTGATCGCGGCCGCGGCCGCCTCGCGCGCCTCGCGCCGCTCCACCAGCACCGCGTCGAGCTCGCAGCCGAACAGGAAGGCCATCGACGTCAGCCAGATCCAGAGCAGCAGGATCACGAGCGCGGCGAACGCGCCGTAGGTCGCGTTGTAGGTCGACAGCTCCCCGACGTAGAAGCCGTAGCCGCCGGACGCGAGCAGCCAGATCCCCGCGGCCGTCGCCGCGCCCGGCGTCACCAGCCGGAACGGACCGCGCGGCGGGCTCGGCGCCGCCCACATCACCAGCCGCATCGACAGCATCATCAGCAGCGCCGCCAGCGGCCAGCGGACGATCGTCCACAGCGGCGCGCTGACGTCCTCGAGGCCGATCAGGTCGAGCACGTCCTCGGCCAGCCCGCGCCCGACGAACACCAGCACGCCCGCGATGAAGCCGAGCACGATCAGCACCACCGTCCAGCCGATCCCGACCGTCCGGCGCATAATCGTCAGCCCCTTCTGACGCCGGCGCCAGATCACGTCGAGCGCCCGTCCAGCGGCCGCGAACGCGCGCGACGCTCCGTAGATCAGCGTCGCGAGGCCGATGAGGCCGACCGTCCCGGCTTGCGTCGGCGCCGAGTCGACGGCGGTCTTCATCACCGATTCCGCCGTAGTGGCGAGCGTCGCAGACGCCCCTTCGTCACGCAGGTATCCACCGAAGTCGATCGCCGAACTGGTGCCGCCGAGCAGGCTGATCGCTCCCGCGGCGATCATCAGCACCGGCAGCAGCGACAGCAGCCCGTAGTAGGCCAGCGACGCGCCGCGGTCGACCATCCCGTCGGCGAGGAAGCGCCGCACCGTCAGCTCGACGATGTTGACGAGCGGGATCGCCCGGAAACGGTCGGAGAGCTCCAGCACCCGCTTGGTCGCGCCGAGCTCCAGCAGCCGCTCGAGCGGGGTCATGACGCTGGCCTCACAGTGTCCGCCTCCGGCGCCTCGGCCACCTCGAGCCCCGTCTCGGCCAGCCACCGCTTCAGCTGAAGGTGCATCTGCCGTGCCCCGACGATCGGCGCCGCTGGCTCGCTCCACTCGGCCGGCACGACCGCGAACGGGTGCATCTGCATCCCGCCGAGCCCGCCGTGCGAGCCCATGAACTCCTCGAACGGCTGCACCTCGCTCGCCTCGGGGTCGTAGGCGCCGTTGATCAGGATGTCCGGGCAGTGGCGGAAGCCGTCGTGGCGGCGCAGGTGGTCGGCGGCTGTCGCGTCGAACGGCGCCAGCGGGTCGTCGCCGTCGACCGTGTCGTCGGACAGTCGGCGTCGTCCCGCGCCACCGAGCACGACACCGCCCTCGTGCTCGGAGCGCACCATCACGAAGCCGATCCCGGGATGGGTCGCCAGCCCGGCCAGCAGCCCCGGATGACGCTGCTCGATCTCCTCGGCGCTCAGCCGGCTCTTGTCGCCGGGGAAGTAGACGAGTCCGAGGCAGCCCGAGGCCAGCACCAGCGCCTCGGGCGCGTCGTCGCCGCCCGGCCGCTCGTCGGCGTCGCTCGCGCGCACGCGCGCGTTGACCGCCTCCTGGTCGCGCAGCGCCTCGCGATTCGGACCCAGCGCGACGGTCCCGGCGGCGACGCGATCGTTGGTCGCGCGCCGCAGCAGCCGTCCCGCCGCGCTGTCGTCCTCGCGCGCATCGGCGAGCAGCGCGCCCAGGTCGCCCCACGCCTCGTCGACCGTCGCCGGCGCAGCGACGGCGCCCGCGGCCGGATCGGCGAACCGCCGCACGACCTCCTCGAGCGTCTCGCCGTGGCGCTGACGGAACGGCGCGCCCTGCGTCTGGCCGTGGTCGGAGAGCACGACCAGGTGGTAGGGCCGCGGCGCCTGGCGCGCCGCCCGCTCCAGCCGCGCCAGCTGCGCGTCGAGCTTCTCCAGCACGACGAAGGCGTCCGGCTCGAGGATCCCCGAGTGGTGGGCGACCTCGTCGTAGCCGACGAACGTCGAGTAGGCGACCGGCACGCCCTCGACCACGTCGGCCATCAGTGTCGCCACGTTGAGGTCGCGCATGATCACGGTGATCGCGGCCCGCATCAGTGGATACGGCGTGCCGCGGTCGACGTGCGCCGCGCCCGACTTGCGCTGGCGCCGCGCCGCCCGCCGCTCGGCGGCGATGTCGGCGACGCCGAGCGCCAGCGTGCGCAGCAGCCCGTACGGGTCGGCGAAGTAGGCGAAGAACTCAGCCGCGCGCGAGCGCCGGCGGTCGCGGATCACGCTCATCGTCGCCGAGCAGCGCGGCGCGTCGCCGGAGAACATGTTGCCGCGGCTCGCCCCGCCTGCGGCGAGCAGTCCCGCGCCGTCGGAGTGGCGCAGCTCGATCTCAGCCGCGTCCTTCGGATGGTTCGCGACCAGCATCCGGTCGTCGTCCTTCTCGTACCAGCGGAATGCCGGCATGTCGTGGTTGCTGCCGTGCAGCAGCCCCGCCTGGCTCGCCGCGGTCTGCGACGACAGGTCGCACTCCCACGGCACGATCCGGTGGCTGCCGTCCTCGAGCCAGCGCGCGATGTTCGGCACCCGCCCCTGCTCAATCGCCTCCTCCAGCACGCCCTCGGCCAGCCCGTCGATCTCGAACAGGATCACGCCCGGCACGTCGGTCTCGTTGCGCCGCCGCGCGCCGCGCACCCGCTGGCGCACGACGCGCAGGTGGTAGGCGTCGCCGTCGAAGTCGAGCAGCGGCTCGACGACCATCGTGATGATCGCCAGCCCGAGCGCCACCCACAGCGTCGCCGTCACCGTGGGGTCCGTCCCGTCGACCGCGCGCACCGCGACGTTGACGATCAGCGCGTTCAGGACCAGCGACGCCAGCCCGAATGTAAGCACCGTCAGCGGCAGCACGATCCGCGTCAGCAGCGGCCAGATCAGCGCGTTCAGCAGCGCGATCAGCGCTGCCGTGACGATCGCCGCGCGCAGCGTCGGCACCGCCATCCCGGGCAGCGCGGCGGCTAGCCCCCAGAGCGCCAGTCCGTCGATGACAACGAGCACCAGCGCGCGAGCGAAGTATCCGAGTGTCTGGCGCACCGGGCCATTCTGCCGGCTCGGGGCGATGCCAGCCGGTACCGTCCCCGCCCATGTCGACCGAGATCCTGCTGGAGCGCGACGCCGGGGTCGCGACGATCGTCC
This sequence comes from uncultured Solirubrobacterales bacterium, assembly GCA_965653255.1. Lineage (GTDB taxonomy): Bacteria > Actinomycetota > Thermoleophilia > Solirubrobacterales > Thermoleophilaceae > JAAYBF01. The sequence goes on from CBFGZN010000003.1 coordinate 20,620, forward strand.
TCAACGCGCCCGACCGCCGCAACGCCCTCACCCGCGCGATGGCGCGCGAGCTGGTCGAGGCCTGCGAGGAGGTCGACGCCGACCAGACCGTCGGCGCCGTCGTCGTCCGCGGCGAGGGCGGTTTCTTCTGCGCCGGCGGCGATCGCCAGACGCTCCTCGACGCCGGCCGCGACCCCGCGACGCCCGACGCCTGGGTCGGCATCGGCGACGTCTACCGCTCCTTCCAGCGCGTCGGCGAGCTCGAGCCGCCGACCGTCGCCGCCGTCCGTGGCGGGGCCGTCGGCGCTGGCATGAACCTCGCCTTCGCGACCGACGTCCGCGTCGTCGCGACCGACGCCAAGCTGATCTCCGGCTTCCTGCCGATCGGCCTCCACCCGGGCGGTGGCCACGCTGCGTTGCTTGGCCGCACTGGCGCCCGCGAGGCCGCCTCCGCGCTGACCCTCTTCGGCGAGCGCATCGACGGCGCCCGCGCCGCCGAGCTCGGACTCGCCTGGGCGGCGCTGCCCGACGCCGAGGTCGACGCGCGCGCCCACGCGCTCGCGTCCGTCCCCGGCGCCGACCCCGAGCTCGCCCGCCGCACCGCGAGATCGCTGCGCACCGAGCTCGGCCCGCCCGCGCTCCCCTGGCCCGCCGCGCTCGAGCTCGAGCGCGCCTCCCAGATGTGGTCGATGCGCCGCAAGGACCTCGCCTCCGAGTGAGCTACTTCACTGCCGTCCGCATCTACTCGATCTTCGAGCTCTGCCTCTTCGCGACGCTCGTCGTCTTCGCGATCGGCGGTTGGAGCGAGACGGCCGAGATGGTCTTCGGCTGGTCGCACGGCGTCGGCTGGCTGATTCTCTGCGGACTCGTCTTCTACGGCGCGACGCGCGGCATCTTCAGCTGGATCGTCCTCGCCGCCACGGTCTCGCCGGCCGGCCCGCTCGGCTCGACGATCGGCATCGAGTACCAAGCCCGTCACGATCGTCGGGCAGATCGGGCAAGCTGAGCAGGCGATGTTCCCGCTCAACGTGCCGAACGTTCTCACGCTGTTGCGCATCCTGCTCGTACCGGTGCTCGTCGTCGCGCTGGGCACCGAGGCCGAGGGCGGCTCGGAGATCGCCGCCGCCGTCTTCGTCCTCGCGTCGCTGACCGACGGCCTCGACGGCTACATCGCCCGCTCGCGCCAGTCGATCACGACCTTCGGCAAGGTGATGGACCCGGTCGCCGACAAGCTGCTGATCGCCGCTGCGCTGCTGACCCTCGTCAGCCTCGACCGCGTCGACGCCTGGGTCGCGATGATCGTGATCGCGCGCGAGTTCGCCGTCTCCGGGCTGCGCATCGCCGCCGGCCAGCAGGGCGTCGTGATCCCAGCCAGCGCGCTCGGCAAGGTCAAGACGATCGTCCAGTCGGCCGCCGTCCTCGCGCTGATCGCCGTCCCTGACCCGGACGTCCTCTGGGTCCAACTGCTCGTCTACGCGATGGTCCTCACGACGATCGTCTCCGGCGCCGACTACTTCCTCAACTTCCGCCGCCGGATCGAGGAGCTCTCGCGCGAGCGTCAGGCGCGCGGGGGCGCGATCACCGACCGCTGAGCTCCGGGTGGTCGCCCATCGCGACCAGCCGCTCGATGACCTCGTCGCGGGTCGCGCCGCGCGACTCCAGCGCCTGATCCATCGGATCGCCGTAGACGTCGAGCAGCGCCAGCAGCAGGTCGGCAGTCCCGACCGCGTCCGCGTGGCGCTCGATCGCCCGTCGCTCGGCCTCCTGCACCGTACGGTCGAGCGCCGGCTCGCCGAGCGGGGGATGGGAGGTCGGCTCGTCGCAGACCTCGGCTGTCGAGCCTTCGAGCGGCGCCTCGCCAACCCCTAGGGCCTGCAGCGCGCTGCCGACCTGTCCGTGCAGCCGCAGCGCCCGCAGCCAGCGCTCGGCCTCGTCCTCGGCGCAGTGCGAGAACGCCATCGCCGTCCCAGCCAGCGCCGTCACCAGCGCGGCGTCCTCCGACAGCGGGATGTGCTCAGTCGCGTCCACGAGTCCTTCGAACCTCCTGGGGCACGGTGCCCGCCGCCGTCCCGCGCGAAACCCGACTGGCCAGATTGGCGATGTTGGCGCTGTGGCGCTCGCGTGATCGCGTCTGCGTGCCGATGCTGAGCGTCAGCCGCCGTGTGCGGCGGGACCCTCGAGCCACTCGCGCATCGTCACGTGGCGCTCGACGTGCGCCTCGTCGTCGAGCTCGTGGCGCAGCTCACCGATCAACCCGTGGCGCTCCGCCACGACGCTGTGGCGGTGGATCGTCTCGAGGTTCTCCTGGCGCGCGAGTAAGAACGTCCCGTCGTCGAAGCCGCCGAACTCGTCGACGGCCTTGCGCGCCATCTCGCGCACGCAGTCCTCGACGAAGCGCGGATGCATGTGCGCGTGCTCGACGACCTCGACCTCGTCGCTGCGCTTCATCAGCTCGTAGATCTCCGAGCTCATCGAGCCCTCGACGATCCGCAGCAGCGTGTGCGCCTCGATCTCGCGCGTGCAGCCCTCGACGCAGCCGACGTAGAGCCGCCCGATGCCGCGCTGGTTGTGCGTCGCGACCGGCACCGACGCCAGCACGCGCTCGATCTCGTCGTCGGTGAAGCCGTCGGCTGCCAGCCGCTCGCGCGACCGCTCGGCGACCATCTCCTGCGCGCACGGGCAGGCGGTCATGCCGTGCGCCTCGACGCCGATCAGCCGGCGCGTGCCGTGCTCGGACGCGACCGCGACGCCGAACAGGGTGTAGATCTCCTGAGTCTCGGAGCCGGATGCCGGGGTCCGCTGGCGCTCCGGGTAGCGCGCTGCGATCCGCACCTCGGCGCGCAGCGCCTCCTGACGGTCGCGCACCCGTTCGGCGATGTGCTGGGCGAGCGTCTCGGCCTTGAACGCCTCACCGAGCACGACCGCGTCGATCGCCTCGTTGACGACCTCCTCGAAGCGCGACATGTGCGCACCCTTCTGCTTCGGTCCGAGGTCGACGAAGCACTCGATGTCGGCGAAGAAGAGCTGCTCATGGTCGCCGACACCGATCCGTACGACCTTCTCGACGCCGGTCACGCCGACGCGCGTCAGGCTGACGTGGGTCGCCGGCCGGCGCGCTTGGACATCGTCGTGGGGGATGGCGAGGTCGGTCATGCCCAGGCCACGATACCGGGAGGCCGACGGGGGTCAGAACGGCAGGCAGGTCTGGTCAGACCGGGTGAAGTGCACATCGGCACGAAGTTGCTATCTTGGAGAGTGGCTAGACGCCTGGACCTCGCAGCAGGATCCTTCCAAATGGCTCAGCCCCTCGCGACAAAATCGCGAACGCCGTACAGAAGCGCCGATAGCCGTGACGAGGACCGACAGCCCTGGCTTGGGGGCGGGTGTCGAGGCCACTGCAACTGCGTTTGAGGAGTAGGGGTTGAGGGAGAATATGGATGGAGCAGCAGCGCTCTTGGAGGAGCGGCCAGACGCGCCGTTTCTCGAGATTGACGAGCTGCGCAACTTGGCCGCCGACGGCCGTGAGCGTGGCTATCTGACGTATGAGGAGATCGCCTCTTGCCTCGAGGAGGTAGAGGTCACGAAGGAGCAGGTTCGCAGCCTGCACGCACATCTCTTGGAGACCGGCGTTGATGTCGTCTCCAAGGACGACCGTGCCGCTATCGCCGCCCGCGAGGACGGAACGCCCGCACCCCGTGGCGGCGAGTCCACGGCGAAGAAGGAGCCCGACATCGACCTCACGGTCGAGCCGAGCCTCGACTCGTTGCGGCTCTACCTGCGGTCGATCGGTCGTGTCGAGCTGCTCACCGCCGAGCAGGAGGTCTCGCTCGCCAAGCGTCTCGAGCGTGGCGACATGGCCGCGAAGCGGCAGATGGTCGAAGCGAACCTGCGTCTGGTCGTCTCGATCGCGAAGGGCTACCTCGGCCGCGGCCTGTCGTTCCTGGACTTGATCCAGGAGGGCTCGCTCGGTCTGATCCGCGCGGTCGAGAAGTTCGACTACCGCCGCGGCTACAAGTTCTCGACGTACGCGACCTGGTGGATTCGCCAGGCGGTGACGCGGGCGATCGCCGACAAGGCGCGCACGATCCGCATCCCGGTGCACATGGTCGAGAAGCTCAACAAGGTCGTCCACGTCGAGCGTCAGCTCGTGCAGTCGCTCGGTCGTGAACCGACGCCTGATGAGATCGCCGCGGAGCTCCAGTGGACCGCCCGCGACGTCAAGGACATCCTCCGCTTCGCTCAGCTTCCCGTCTCGCTCGAGAAGCCGATCGGCGAGGAGGACGACTCCGAGCTCGGCGACTTCGTCGAGGACGAGACGGCGCTGTCGCCGTTCGACACCGCGTCGGAGAACATCCGTCGCGAGAACGTGCGCACCGTGCTCGAGGCGCTCCCACCGCGCGAGCGCGAGGTCCTGGAGATGCGCTACGGCCTCAAGGGCCACCAGGCTCGCACGCTCGAGGAGGTCGGCCGCGCCTTCGGCGTGACCCGCGAGCGCATCCGCCAGATCGAGAACAACACGCTCAAGAAGCTCGAGAACCTCCCAGAGGCCCAACGCCTCCGCGAGGCCTCCTGAAGCTTCGGGGATAGGGGAACCGGACGGGCGCCACCAGGCGCCCGTCCTCGTTCTGGGGTCGTCCGAACCGGCATATATGCTGGTCTAGTGAATCGGCTCGAGCAAGGTGACTTCGGCGAGATGTCGGCGGCGGCCTGGTTCGCCGAGCAGGGAGCGCGTATCGCCGTGCCGTTCGGCCACAGCCCGGACTGGGATCTGATCGCCGAGCTCCCTAATCGCGTGGCACGGGGTCAGGTCAAGACGACCGGCTGCTATCGCAACGGTCGTTGGGAGGTTTCGATCTGCACGCGCGGTGGCAACCAAAGCTGGAACGGCATCGTCAGGCGGTTCTCGAGCGATCGCTGCGACTACCTGTTCGTGCACGTCGCCGACGGGCGCCGCTGGCTGATTCCTTCCGACCAAGTCGAGGGAGGAACCGGGGTACTGCTTGGAGGTCCGAAGTACGAGCAATATGAGGTTGATCGTGGACGGCCGTTCGCCGCCACGCTCACGGGCTGACCGCAGCCTCTAGAATCCGCGGTCGCTCCATGGGGGAGCGCCGGAGTTGGAGAGTCGGGCGAGGCTGTAAACCTCGTGGCTATGCCTGAGGGGGTTCGAATCCCTCCTCCCCCATAGGCCCGCTCGCGCTAGGCTCCACCCTCGCGCCCTCGTAGCTCAGTTGGTAGAGCACTTCCATGGTAAGGAAGGGGTCTCCGGTTCGAGTCCGGACGAGGGCTCTGTACGACGCCCGCTCGCAAGGCGGGTTTTCTGCTTCTAGGGTCGGCCCTTACACATCTGTGGAGGGGCTTTGGAAGCGATATGGAAGCGTAAACCTGAATTCGGGCCTCTCCGGGTTCGACTTCGCGCGTCTGGCGGGCCGTGCGGGTAGGCACGGGTGCGGCATCTACAGCGCGGGTCGCTCAGTCGAAGTTCTCGACAAAGAAGGCGCTGCCTTTGCCGACCAAGATCGGCAGTCCTCGCAGGGTTCCCCGGTTGGCCGTACAGACGAGGTAGAGGTCGCCGGCATCGAGGATGGCGAACACAGGCTCGTTGGTCCGCTGATCGACCTTCCCCACCTCGGCCGTGTGGCTCCCACCGTCGTGCTGGTAGTCGATCCGCTGGATTCGCTCGTCGCCCACCGTGCGGTCCATGTTGTCCTCAGCGAACTTCTTGATGCCCTGCCAAACCTTCTCGGCTTGCTCAGGCGTGTCGGCGTGGGGAACGAAGAATTCGGCCATCGAGCGAGGCTAACCGGCGAGGCGGTCACCTTCACTAGTGCCTACGCTGCTAGCGGTGACCTTCGAGGAAGCTCTAGAGGTCGTGCAGGGGCTACCCGGCCGGATGATCGACGCCTATGTCTACGTGCCCGACGACGGTGAGAGGCTTCACGTCGCATCGCTGTCGGGCGTGGTGGACCGGGTACATCGAGCCAGCGCCAGCCAGTCTGAGCGCTAATACGTGATTCTCAAAGACCACGGGGCGGCAAGCTGGAACGCGGTGCTGTTGGACCGACGCGCGTATGAGGGCTGCGAGGTCCAGGGGTCGGGCGGCACGTTTGAGGAAGCCGTCGCTGAGGGTGACGCGAGCGGGTCAACGTGGGAAATCACGCTGCGCCACCTAGGCGCGACCACTGAGATTCTGATCTACGTCTGAGAACGAAGCCTCCGGCCGGTAAAGGTCCAGAGCCGAAGCTATGTGAAACAGTCCGTAGCTTCAATTGTGGGTGATCCGGCCGCTTCACCCGGACGGGCCGGTGTCGTCAGGGTTAGTTCCTAGTTTCCACGGCTTCCGCCGTACGGCCGTGAGCCAGGCCATTGCTGCGGCGACTCCGCTGAGGATGTCTCATGGATGCTCGGTCACAAGGACTCGACAATCACCCGTCAGGTCTGCATTCAGGATCGCGAGCGCCGAGCGTCGAGCCAGGATGCGCGACCGCTTGGAGGATCGGTTCGGATCGATCCTGAGCGGCGCCAATGAAGTGCCTGACGACGTGATTGGCGGCGGTGTAGTCCTGACTTTGCCGGTGGCCGCGAACGCCGGAGGTATGACCGATGACCAACGTAATCTCACCCGCATGGAGAAAGACGACCAAGTCGCCTTGTGCAACCGGACGCACGGTCGCGGACGTAATGCGTTGGCTCTACGAGCTGGGCCATCTTGACCTTTCGGCCCACGGTGCGCAGGCTCTAGGGGGGCGGTACTTCGATGTTGAGCGGGACGCGGATCGGCTGTCTGCCGACTGGCGCGAGTACGCCCACACGGACCTTCTCTGCTGGGCGAGCGCGTAGTTGGACCTGGCGGCGGCGGTGAGCGCGTGACACCGATTCCTGTAGAGGTGCAGCAGTCGGATCTAACCGAGGTCTTGAAGATCGCTATTCCGGCGGTAGCCGCCGTGATCGTCGGATTCATTGCTGCGGTCACGGCTGGTCGTAGGCAACAGCGCGCTCTCGCCGCCGAGCGGGAGAGACTGCAAGATCAACTAGCCCATGAGAGGGGTCTTCACGATCTCGACGGCCTTCGGGAGTTGCTTGACGATGCCTCCGCACTGATGTTGGAGGCGGTCGACGCTCATAGCGATCTCATGAAGGCTGTTCGGGGCCAGAGTGGAAAGCTGAGCGGCGTTGCGTTTGATGAGGCGGGGAAGGCCCTTGAGAGCGGGAGGAAGGTGCAAAGCGCCTATACGGTTCTTGCCGGTCGGATGCTGGTCCATTTCGAGGTCGACGATCCGCTTTTTGTTGCCTTGAACTCGCACCTCGATGTATTCGAACGGGGGATGCTGTTCTACCTCTCTGGTCCTCCGCCACCCGTGGAGTCGTTATGGCCCACCCTGAGCGATCTAATGAAAGAAGCAGGGGGATACGCCCAGGCTTTTAACGCTGAAGCCCGAATGCGTGTGGCTTATCTTCATCCTCAGGCAACTGAACGCGGCTAGGGTTTAGGTATGGCCAAACAATGTCCTCGTTGCGATGAGCCGGGCAAGTGCCGGCACTGTGCTGGTACCGGCTACCTATCCGACTCCGAGGTGTGAGGTAGGTCATGGCGACCGGCGCGGGGGCAAGAACGCTCCAAAGATCAAGGGTGGTCGCGATCACGGGAAGAACCGAGCGCGACGGAGTGCGGCACCGCCTCCCGGCGGCAAAGCGCGATGGCGCGCGACCCGCGCAGACAAGGGCCAGTCGCGAGGCTAAGCCGTGAAGACGTTCTGGAAGCGACAGAACGCAACGCATGGCTATGAGCCGGCACCTGCCCGGCCGGCAGGAAGGCTGGATCTGGGTAGGTAGTCATGCGCTGCGACAGACCGCAGCAGCCGAGCTTTCGGCGGGAGTGCCGATCGCGTCCGCTCAGAACAGGGTTGCCGGCCTCGCCGGGGGTGCCGTCTGGCGGGCATCCTCGAGCGCGGTGAACTCGTCATCGAGCGCCGCGCTGACTGTTGTTCGCACGGCGTCCGCGCGCTCGTCGAGCAGTGCCGCGGCGCGGTCGAAGTCGAGCGTCCCGATCCCGGCGACCGGGATGCGGATGACCAGGTCGTCACTGGCGGCGCCGACCCAGTAGCGAGCCGAGCCGGCGGACGTGAGGGTTCCCGCGATGCGCGCTCCGACCCCGTAGGCGGCCGGCCCGACCATCGCGATGGCGAGGACGGCGATCGTCACGACAGCCGCGCCAAGCCCGAGCGCGACAGTGAGGCTGATAGCCAGATTGTCGTCGACAGCCGTGGCTGGCGGGTTTGAGGGCGTGTTGACGATCCGCTCGGCCGCCGTCACGAACGCGAAGCCGAGCACCGTTCCCAAGAACTCGAACCTCGTGTAGTGGACAGGCAGGAATCTCCCCGAGTAGTCCCGCGCTCTGAAGTACTGGTAGATGGCTATGACCACGAACAACAGGCCGACGGCCGGCGCAACCCACTCGTTGGACGCGCTGCGCTTGGCCGTGCAGAGCGACTCGACGGCGAGAGTCTCGCATCCGGTCGAGGTGACGATCGCGAGGCCGAACACCGCCAGGCCGGCTAGGTAGATGGGCGAAGTGAAGGCGCAGAATGCCATCACCGCGGGAGCACGAACGGCGCGTCTGACGAATGACGGCCGGGGCGCGGCATCGGCGACGGTTGCCCCGTCGGGGCCGGTCTGCTCGTCGAGCAGGAAGCCGAGCACGTACGGATCGTCCTTGGTCCCAATCTGGCTGGCGGGCGCGACGCCACCGCTCATGGCGTGATGCGCGCGAAACGACGGGTCCTTGTAGACCCAAGTCGGGAAGTTCGACCAGACGCCGCCGTCGAACAGGATGGTCTGCGCGTCGGGGTCCTCGTCGGCGGCGTCGACGTCGCCGGGCGGGAAGTACAGCGGGATCGCCGCTGAAGACACGGCGGCGCGGGCGACGCTCTCGTTCGGCGTCAGCTCATGGTGGAAGACGTGCTCGCGCTTGGTGACGGCGTCGACCGAGACGATGAACAGCTCGATGCCGGTCGCCTCGTACAGCTGCGCGAAAGTCACCGGCCGCGACCTTGGCCACCCGGTCCCGCGCCTCTCGTGGCCCGCGCGGATCGTCTCGTCAATCCAGTACCGGATGCGACGCCGGAGCGAGTCGGGCCAGCGCAGCGGCGACAGCGACGGGAACCCTTGGCCGATGCTGGCCATATCGAGGTCGACTCGGCCGACCTGCATGCGGAGGATCGCCTCGACCAGGAACAGCAGGAGCGTGCTCGACACGACGCGTGGCGGGTCGTCGCGCAGGCCGCTGAACGCTCTGAACAAGATGCGCAGCGCCCTCGGGCGGCGCACTTGGAGCGTCGACAGCGCCTCGAGCGTCCACGCCCTGATCTGCACCGGCTCCGCGCCGGCCGCGACCATCGCCGCGGTCAGCGCGCCGGCCGACGAGCCGGCGACCGAGACGAACCAGATCCCGCGCTCGCGGACTGCCTCGAGCGCAGGCCCGTAGAAGGCTCCCTTGGCGCCCCCTCCCTCGAACACTCCGCACGCGAAGCGCTTCGCCTCCGCCTCCGCCTCCCACCAGCGCACCGACGCAGGCTAGTTCATTGCCACAAGCGTCCGCAAGGGATCCCTGGGGAAGGGTCCCGTACATACATTGCAGTACAATGCATATGGCTTCGAGCTATGCGAGGGCGGGCATGAACATCAACAAGGATCTGGTCGCGGCATCGGCGACGCCGCTCGTGCTGGCGATACTCGCTGAGGGGGAGAGCTACGGATACTCGATCTTGAAGCGGGTGCGTGAGCTGTCCGGGGGTGACTTCGAGTGGACCGACGGGATGCTCTATCCGCTCCTCCATCGCCTCCTCCGGCTCGGGTACGTGACGACGGAGTGGCGGACGCCGCCCGAGGGCCGTCGCCGCAGGTACTACTCGATCACCGAGGACGGGCGCGCGGCGCTCGCCGAGCAGCAGCGGCAGTGGACGACCGTCACGCGGGCGCTGGATGGCGTCTGGAGAGATTCGGGCTGGCTGCCGGCGGCGCTCAGGGAGGCGTGACCGGTGGACGGCGTGGAATCCCAGATCGCTGAATGGCGGGCCTACGTCACCAGGGCTCCGGGCATCGACGGCCGCGACGTCGACGAGCTGGACGCCCACCTGCGCGATCAGATCGCCGAGCTCGACGCCGCGGGCCTGTCAAGCGACGAGGCATTCCTTGTCGCCGTCAAGCGGATGGGCGACCTCGACTCCCTTTCCCGGGAGTTCGCACGCGAGCACAGCGGCCGGCTGTGGAAGCAGCTCGTCCTGAGCGGTGACGAGGATTCAGCACAGGCGTCGAGCGGCTGGCTCGCGGCGCTCGTCTTCGCCGTCGCCGCGGCGGTCGCGATGCAGATCGCCCGTCTCGCCGTGGGCTTCCCCGAGGAGGAGGGGGGTTGGCTGCTGCTGAACCTCGGCCTGCTCGTGCTGCCGTTCCTCGCTGGGTACTTCGCCCACCGGCGACGGCTCGACCTCCGGCGCTGCGTCTTGGCCGCCGCGCCGTTCGCGCTCGCCGCCCTCGTGGTGAACCTCTATCCGTTCAAGGCGGACTCGGCCACCGAGGTCGTCGTTGCGCTCTATCTGCCCGTCGCGCTGTGGTTTGCGGTCGCCTACCCGTACATGGGCGGCACGCTCCGATCGCACGAGCGGCGGATGGACTTCGTCCGCTTCACCGGCGAGTGGGTCGTCTACTACGCGCTGATCGCGCTCGGCGGCGGCGTGCTGCTCATGCTCACCGTGGCGATCTTCGAGCCGATCGGAGCGAACCTCGGCGAGCAGGTCGTCGAGTGGGTGCTGCCGGCGTGCCCGGCCGGCGCCGTGATCGTCGCGGCATGGCTCGTGGAGTCGAAGCAGCACGTGGTGGAGAACATGGCGCCGGTGCTCACGATGCTCTTCACCCCGCTGTTCGCCGTGATGCTGAGCGCCGCCGCGGCGATCTACGCCGTGTCGGGGGTCGCCGCCGAGTTCGACCGCGAGCTGCTCGGCGTCTTCGACGCGTTGCTTGTGGTCGTGCTGGGGCTCGTCCTCTACTCGATGTCCGCGCGTGAGGCCGCACGGCCGGCCGGGCCGATGGACCGCGTCCAGCTGCTCGCCGTCGTGAGCGCCCTCGTGCTCGACTTGATGGTGCTGGGCGCGATGGTGGCGCGGATCGGCGATCTCGGGCTCACCCCGAATCGCGTGGCGGCGCTCGGCCTCAACCTCGTGCTGCTCGTGAACCTGGCGGGCGCCGCCTGGCTGTCGGCGCGCTTCCTTGCGGGACGGGTCGCCTTCCACCGCCTCGAGCGCTGGCAGACCTCCTACCTTCCCGTCTTCGCCGTCTGGGCAGCGACCGTCGTCGTCGCGCTCCCGCCGCTCTTCGCCTTCGACTGAGGCGGCCCCGCGAGATCACCCCAAATGGGTGATGGGAGGGCATCGGGCTGTGGCATCGTAGGTAGCCCCATGCACGCGAGCGACAGCCCATCTGAGTCCTGGAAGCAGTACGGCAACCACTTCATCCTCGAGGACGCGCCTGACGGGAAGCTGCCGGACGAGATGATGGAGCCGCTGGCGGCGATGCGACTGATCTCGCAGGACCTGGTGCTCGCCGGGATCCCGGAGCGCAACCTGGCGACGTTCGTGACGACGTGGATGGAGCCCGAGGCGCAGCGGATCATCGCCGAGAACCTGCACCGCAACTTCATCGACCACGCCGAGTACCCGCAGACGGCGGAGATCGAGCAGCGCTGCATCCGGATGCTCGCCGACCTCTTCAATGCGCCCGGCGAGACGACCGGCGCGCGCACGCAGGGCTCGTCGGAGGCGATCATGCTCGGCGCGCTGTCGCTGAAGTGGAAGTGGCGTCAGCGGCGCGAGGCGGCCGGCAAGGACACGACCAAGCCGAACATCGTCTTCGGCGGCGACGTCCACGTCGTCTGGGACAAGTTCTGCCGCTACTTCGACGTCGAGCCGCGGATCGTCCCGCTGCAGCCGCACAAGTTCACGATCGGCCCCGAGGACGTCGCGCCGCACGTCGACGAGAACACGATCGGCGTAGCCGCTGTGCTCGGCACGACTTTCACCGGCCACGCCGACGACATCGTCGGGATCGACAAGCTGCTGCGTGAGCTCAGGGACGAGAAGGGCCTCGACGTGCCGCTGCACATCGACGCCGCCAGCGGCGGCTTCGTCTGGCCCTTCCTCTACCCCGACAGTGAGTGGGACTTCCGGCTCGAGCAGGTCCGCTCGATCAACGTCTCCGGCCACAAGTTCGGCATGGTCTACCCGGGGATCGGCTGGCTGATCTTCCGCGAGACCAGCGACCTCGCCGAGGACCTCGTCTTCTACGAGAACTACCTCGGCAAGACCGACGCCACCTTCACGCTCAACTTCTCGACTGGCTCGGCGATGGTCCTCGCCCAGTACTACAACTTCATCCGCCTCGGGCATGAGGGCTACCGCCTGGCGATCGGCGCGATGGCCGCGAACGCGACCTACCTCGGCGAGCGCCTGCGGGAGATCGGTCCGTTCGAGCTCGTCGGGAGCGGCGAGGAGC
>CBFGZN010000004.1:0-30606 GCA_965653255.1 uncultured Solirubrobacterales bacterium
GCAGCTGCCGGTACCGGCAGCGTCACGCTGACTCTCGGAGGATCCGGCAAAGCCGCCAAGAGCCTCACCGACGCCGGTGTCAAGCCGGGCGCGATCGCACCGGCGACGAAGCGGGGCAAGCGGGTTGCGCTGCCGGTTCAGAGCATCGCGGTGGGCAAGTCGGCCACCGTGACAGTGCGCGGCGGTGCGAGCTTCAAGGTTGGCAAGCGCCTGCTGGGGTTGCGCTCGGTTCGTGTCGCGATCACGTCTGGGCAAGCAACCATTAGCGCCAAGGCCGGCAAGCGCCGCACCACCCTCTTCGCGGCCAAGCTTCTCAAGGGCAAGGTCAAGCTCGACCGCTCCAAGACCACTGCTGAGCTCACCGGGGCCAAGCTCGCCCTGACTCGCAAGGGCGCGAAGCTGCTGCGCGACAAGCTCGGCGTCGACGGGATCGCCGCTGGCGCGGTCGGCAAGCTCGGCGTCGTCGCTCGTCCGAAGAGCGGCGGCGGCAACGGCGGCTCGGGTGGCGGGCCCGGAGGCGGCGGCCCGCAGACCGGACCGCTCGGGAAGGAGCCGCCGGTCCTCGCGCGTCCGGCCGGCGCGGTGGATGTGACGAGCGCGTCGCTCACTTGGCGCCCGCGCGAGTCGTGGATCCAGTACATCCACACTGGCGAGGGCACGTCGGTCTCCGGTGGCGCCGCGAACGGCCCCACCGAGGTCAAGAGCGGCGACCCGACAGCGAGGGTCTACTCCTTCAACTTCCCGTTCGCCAACGGCTGGTACGAGGCTGCAACGGGCAAGGCCGCGATCTACTTCAACGGTGGCGTCGGATTCCGCTACAGCGGCCACGGCATCAACTTCTCGTCGTCCAAGCCGGAGATCGAGATCAACGGCGGAGCGTCGCGGGCGATCTTCACCTTCGACGGCACCGAGGACACCAAGTACGACAACGAGCGCGGCGTGCTCGTCAACCTGCACCCGTCGCCGATCCAGACGCCGCCGAACGGGACGGTCACCTACACCGACGTGTCGGCCACGATCCCCGCGGAGACGGGGGCGTCGGTGTTCGCGGGCTTCTACCCCGGCAACAGCGAGTTCGGCTCGCTGACGGTCTCTTTCACGACCCCCTGAGGAGCTAGACGATGGGCAGATACACAGGGCCGCGCGAGCGGCTGTCACGCAGGGCCGGAATCGACCTCGAGCTCAAGGGCGAGCGGCGGATGGCCGGCAAGGGCGCCGTCGAGCGGCGCGGGACTCCGCCTGGCCAGCATGGCTCGGGCTTCCGCCGCCGGCCGTCGACCTACGGCATCCAGCTCCAGGCGAAGCAGAACGCCAAGCACTACTACGGCATCCGCGAGCGCCAGTTCCGCAACTACATGAAGGAGGCCTCGCGCGGTGGGGAGGGCGTGACCGGCGAGCGGCTGCTCCAGCTGCTCGAGCTGCGGCTCGACAACGTCATCCACCGGCTCGGCTTCGCGGCGACGCGCGCACAGGCGCGCCAGTTTGTCACCCACCGCCACATCGACGTCAACGGCCGCCGCTGCAACATCCCCTCGCGGCGCCTGGCGCCCGGCGACATCGTCTCGATCCGTGCCGAGAGCCCCGTCCGCGACAAGGCGACCGAGGCCGGCGACCTGTCCGAGCGCGTCCCGCCGTGGCTGCTCGCCGACACCGAGGCGCTGATCGGACGCGTCGTCCACGTGCCGCGGCGCGACGAGATCCAGGCTCCGATCGAGGAGCAGATGATCGTCGAGTTCTACAGCCGGGTCTGAGGCCCGGCGATGCTCACACCGCTGCCCTTCGCCCTGCAGGCCACGCAGGCGTGCGTCCCGCACGCCGAGCTCGCGCTGTCGCTGGCGGCCGCGTTCCATGACGTCGACGCCGAGCGGGTTGACGGACAGATCGAGCGACTGGCGGACCTGCTGCTCGTGCGGCAGCCAGCGGAGCCGATCGACGAGCTCCACGCGCTTGCGGATCTGCTCGACGACGCCGCGATGCCGGAGTCGGTCGTCGGCAGCGATGTCTGCGGCCTGATGCTCGACGACGCCCTCGCGCACGGCGCCGCTCATCCGCTCGTGCGCGCGGTGATCGCCGTCGAGGCCGGCCGTCGCCGCGGTCTCGAGCTGGGGATCGTCAGCAACGGCAGCGAGCACTGCATCGGCAACGAGCGACTCGACGAGCCGCTGCTCGTGCGCGCGGACAGCGGCGCGGTCGTCAACGCGGAGGAGCTCTCCGACACGCTCCAGTGGCACTGCTCGCATGAGGTCTGCGGCCTGTTGCTCGACGAGCTCGAGCAGCGCTGGCTGCTCTGGACACGGATCGACGACGCCCTCCTCGCTGCCAACCTCCGCCTCAGCCTCCCGCTCGACGACGAGTCGTCGCAGGTCGCCCGGTTAAGGCTCGAGCGCGTCCGCGCTCGCCTCAACTGAGCACGTGTCCCGGCCTTCGACACATCCCCTTCGGCTCGCCTAACATGACCCGGATGCCGTCCCTTCTTCGTCTGCTGCTCGTCGCGCTTTTCGCGATGGCGGTGCTCGTCGCTCCGGCCGCTGCGCAAGCTGGAGTGACGGTGATGATTCAGCCACCCGACAAGGGGAGCTCCGCGACGATCTCTACCGACGACGTCCCCGAGAGGGACCGGGAGATGAACACGACCTACACGATCGCCCGGCCGTCGGGCGCTCCGCAACGGGTGCAGGTCGTAGGCGGCGTCTCGATCCGCCAGTTGCTCGAGCTGACGAAATCGAACTTCGACTACGCCGAGATCGCCATCCAGCGTCCGAACGGAACGCTGTTGAGCTTGACCGAGGATCAGGTCAACGATGAGAAGCCGGCCGGCTTCTACACGGACGACGAGGGTGTCACGCATTTCATAGGCCTTACGGGGAGCAATCGGCAAGTTGCTGCAAAGGACTACTTCGAGGTCAGCGGGACCGTTGTCCTGAGCCAGTCGCGCGCGTCGAAGTTCGAAGTCAAGATCAGTCCGAAGGAGAAGACGATCAAGCTCGGCGGGTCGGTTAGCTTCGAGGCCACAGTCGAAGGTTTGAACGACCTGAGGGGCGTCTCGTATTCGTGGAGGGTCGACGGCAAGCAGCTGGGCGCCGCGAAGAGCTTCTCGCACACATTTCCGAAGAAGGACGACTACCACAAGGTCTCGGTGACGGTGGGGCTCGATGAGAGCGACGCCTCGGATACGGATGTCGCGACGATCACCGTCGGCGATCCGGAGCGGGCCAAGGAGGAGGGCGATCAGGAGGATGTTCCGCCACAGTCGGACTACGTCCCGCCGGTCGTCGATGGCGGTTCTACCGATCCCTACGTTCCCGTTCCTCCCGCCCCATCGACACCTCCTACGCCCAGCCCAGAGCCGCCGGACGTCACGACCTCCGGAACACCCGTCGAGGGCAATCTGCTGGCCGACGTGAGCGAGCCACCGCCCAGCAGCATCCTCGAGTCCGCGGCTCGTGCAGCGCGCAAGGGGACCCCCCAGGACGACGCCAACGACGGCGACGTCGGAGTCTCCGAGGCGGCGGTCAGTATCTTCGCTGCGCTGGCCCTGCTTGGTCTCGGTGCGGGCATCGAGACACGCCAGGGCCGGCTGCCGCGTTTGCGGCTGCCGCGACGTTCAGCCTGACCTGTTGGGTAGATTCGCCCTTCACATCTCGGCCATCCCCGACCAGCACAGCGAGGCGCACCAGCCGTGAAAATCGAGAACGTCATCTTCGACATCGCCGACGCACTGCTCTACCCGGTGCTGATCGCCGCGCTGTTGTCGATCCTCTTCGTGGTCGTCGAACTCGGCGCCCTGCTCGCCGAGTTGCGCACGCGGCGCGGCCGCGGCCTGGCGCGACTCGAGCAGGGGGTCGGGGCGATCCGGGCCGCGCTTGCGGCGGGGGACAGCGTCACGGCGCTGAGCATCGCCCGTAGCCTCGGCTACAACGGCGCGATGTCCGACGCCCTGGCAGCGATCATCGAGCAGCGCGGCAAGCCGGACGCTCCAGATCGGATCGCGAAGCGGATGGCGGAGTACGACTACCGCTCGATGCGCCGCCTCGAGCGGACGCGGATCCTCGTCCGCATGGGGCCCGCGCTCGGCCTGATGGGAACGCTGATCCCGCTCTCACCGGCGCTCGCCGCGCTCGCCGAGGGCAACGTCCAGCGGCTCACCGACGACCTGCGTGTCGCCTTCAGCGTGACCGTCGCCGGCTTGCTGATCGGCATGCTCGCCTTCATCGTCTCGCTGGTGCGCGACCGGCTCTACGCCCAGGACTACTCCGATGTCGAGTACGTGCTTGCCGGGCTGTCGAGCGTCCCGATCCATCCGTCGCCGAAGGCGCCACCCAGCGGTGAGGCGAAGGTCGCCGCGACCGAGGTCGCGCAGTCGGGGGCAACCGCGACCGCCGTGCTGCCCACCCCGTCGACGCCTGTCTCGACCGGGCAACAGCAGCCAGCAGCTTCGCCGCCTCCGGCGCAACCGCCGGCAGCGCCTCCCGCTCCGCCGCAGGCGCCCGCCGCTCCACCGGCCCCGGAGGGCGCTTGACCTCTCGCGTCAACGCCCGCGCGCGGACGCGTGAGGACCGGGCCGGCGATCCGCTCGACGGCCTCGTCAACCTGTTCGACCTCGGCATCGTGCTCGCGGTCGCGTTCCTGCTCGCCGCGCTGTCGTCGATCGACCTCGCGCCGTCGGTCCTGAAGCAGAACGACGCTCAGACCAGCGGCGCCGTTCCCGTTCCCGCGGACTCGGTGATCCAGAAGCCCGGCGAGGAGGCGAACACGATCGAGCTCCAGCCCGGCGAGGAGGTCGTCGGCCAGGGCGAGCCGGTCGGCACCGTCTACAGGCTCGATGACGGCCGCGTTGTGATCGTCCGCCCGGAGAGCTCCGAGCCGGTGCCCGGCGAGGAGACCCCCGGCAATAGTGGCTCCTCCGACTCGGGCTCGACCACGACGCCTACCCCCGGCACCACGCCGTCGCCGGACAGCTCGTCTGGCAGTGTCGGCAACAACAGCTCCAGCGTGCCCAGCCAGGCGCTCGAGGCGCCCCAGCCGAGTACCGGCGCGCCCTAGAGTCGCGCGCACCCAGGAACGAAAAGGCCGGCCCGCGCACAGGGCGCGAACCGGCCTCTTCGCTAGTCAGCTCAGCAGCTGACGATCATTCGACTTACGGGCCGAGGTAGGTCACCGTGAAGTTGACCTGGTCGAGGCTGCCCGCGACGTCCAGATCGGCGCCGGAGCTCTGGCCGGCCGTCGCAAATAGCGCGTCGTTGGCCGTGAACACGGCGACGGTGCTGACCACCTGCTTGGTCTGGGTCGCCTCGGTCACCGCGTTCTGCGACGCGGACGCCACGATGCGTCCGCCCGGTCCGTGGATGTTGAGGGTGCGTGTGCCGACCGCGTTGGTCGCCCAGCGCACCTCGGCCGAGACCATGTACCGACCGGTCAGCGGCACCACGATGTTGCTGGGGCTCGTGGCGAAGTCGAACATGTTCGCGTTGTCGTAGCCGCGGACCGGTGGGTTGGGATCGTCCGCATTCGCCGGCCAGGTGAGCGTCTGGGCGGCGCCTGCCGCGGCATTCGCGCTGGTCGGGATCGCCTGGGTGCTGCCGCTCGGGCGGACCAGCCGCACCGCCGGGAACACACCGAGCTGGGCGGGACCGACCGCGCCGTCGGCGATGCCGGGGTTCGGGTAGGTGCCGGTCAGCGAGCCGCCGGCGGGCCCGCTGGGCGGCGTGCTCGTCGGCAGGACGCCGGCGGCCAGATCCTCAGCGAGCAGGCTGCCGTTGGCGACCTTCTTCGAGTTAACCGCGCCGTCGCCGATCTTCTTGCGTACGACGGAGCCATTGTCGAGCCGCTTGCTCGTGATGGCGCCCGGAGCGACCTTCAGCGTCGTTACCGAGCCATGTTGGAGCTGGTCAGACCCGACACTGCCCTTGGGCAGGCTGACGGCTGCGTATGAGGTGCCTCCAAGGGCCACGAAGAGGGCCAGGATGGCGATGTGGTGACGGCGGATATACCGCGTGAGCGAGTTCATGGTTAGGCGACCCTAACAGAACTTAGGCCGACCTAACGGTCCTCCTGGATGGGCGCGGGTGGTTTCGAACCACCGACCTCTCGCGTGTGAAGCGAGCGCTCTCCCACTGAGCTACGCGCCCGGAAGGCGGCTGATTCTAGGCGTCGGGCGAGTGAAATGCCGCTTGGCAGAGCGATAACGCCTCTTGGCAGGTTTCGGGTCCAACACCTGTCCAGAGGCGTCGAATAGTCGTCCAGATCGGGTTTGGCCGCCCGGCCAGGGGGGACGCTAGCTGCCGAAACAGGCACTGCAGCGACGCGGGGCAGGCGAGAGACCGCTCCGCGACACGATCAAGAGGAGAGGGTTCAATGGGCATCATGTCCAGCCGCCGCAAGGTGGCGGGAGGTTCTGGCCTAGCCGTTCTCGCGAGCGCCGCGGCGCTCGCGCTGGCGGGACAGGCGGAAGCGGCAACGACGGCCTACCCAGCCGGCGGCAGCGGCTTCGACAGCGACAGTCAGGGGTGGGTCGGCAGCGACCAGGCATGCAGCGTGACGCTGCTGACGCTTCCGCTGCCAGTTCTCAACACCTGCACGTCAACGACCGCGCACGATCCGTCGGCGGGCAACCCGCCGGGGTCGATCTCGGCGCGTACGAACGTGTCGATCAATCTGCTGTCGCTGTTCTCAGGCTCGTCCACCTGGACATCGCCGGAGTTCACGGTGCCGGCGGGTGATGTCACCGCTGCGACGGTCGCGCTCGACCGCGCGTTCGGCGACCAGTCGCGGCTCGTCTCGGTGCTGGGCGACAGCCGCGCGTTCGGCGCGGGCGGTCCCCTGCTCAACGTCGGCCTGACCAGCACGTACACGGTGGCGCTGCAGGACACCACGGCCGGTACCAGCGCCGACGTGCTGACCGAGACGCTCGACCCCGAGGACGTGGAGTTCGAGACGCGCGGGCAGGGTGTGCAGGTCGTTCCTGGCCACAGCTATCGGATCGCGATCCGCAGCGAGACGGCGTCGACGATCGGCCTCGGGCTGATCAGCGGCGATACGAACACGCGCTTCGACAATGTCGCGCTCACGGTCCAGACGGCCGGCGACAAGCCGGAGACCGGTGGGCCGTTCCCGATCGGCACTCCCGGGGTGACGATCGTCAAGCGCTCGCTCACGATCAGTGAGATCACGCGGCTGATCGAGCGGTACGGGATCAACGCCGACGTCGGCAAGGGCCCGGGCGGCTCGCTGGTACCGCTGGCCGAGTGCACGGTCATCGGCACCGCCGGCAACGACCGGATCCTCGGTTCCCGCGGCAACGACGTCATCTGCGGCCTCGGCGGCAACGACGTCGTGGTCGGTGGCGGTGGTCGCGACCTGGTCGACGGCGCCGATGGTGCCGACCGGCTTGGTGGCGCCGGCGGCGGCGATCTGCTGCTCGGGCTGCGCGGCAACGACCGCCTCAGTGGTGGCGCCGGTCGTGACGGTCTCGGCGGCGGCGCCGGCCACGACGTGCTGCGTGGCGGTGGCGGAGCCGACCGGCTCAGCGGTCGCCTCGGCAGCGATCGCCTCTACGCCAAGGACGGTGTCCGCGACAGCGTCGTCGGCGGCCCCGGCCGCGACCGGGCGAGCGTCGACAGCGCGGCGGCGTCGTCGAAGCGCTCCGCGCGGCGGGCCGACCGCGTCCGCGGCGTCGAGCGCCGCAGCTAGCCCCGCACTACCCGCAGTCCCGGGGCGGCCACCGTGCCGCCCCGGGCGCTGCCCAGCTAGGATCGCTCGCGGACCGTGCTAGGCGGGGAGGTAGCGGTGCCTTGTCACCCGCAATCCGCTCTAGCGGGGCCGAATCCCTGTTCGAGGGCTCGGCCTTTGGGGTCAGTACGCCAGTTGAAGGCGTCGATGGCCGGGTCCCGTGCGGTGAGCGATCGCGAACCAGGTCAGGTCCGGAAGGAAGCAGCCTTAAGCGGAGCCGCTCATGCGTCGCGGACCAACCTGGCCGGAGCCGACGACTGGCGGGCACGCCCGAAGGACCGTTTTCGACGGCAGGTGCACGGTCCACTTTGCGCCCTGGCGCCAATAGCAGAAGTTAGGCACACCTAATTGGTGGGCCTGACTTTGGTATCAATCCCGGCCATGGCCGACGCTGCGACGGGCGCCAAGCTGCCCACCAAGAACCCCCATGCCGTGATCGACGACGCCGCGGCGATCGACTTCCCGATGCCGCTCGACCCGCTCGTCGAGGTCGACGCCGCCCGCCGGCCGAGTGCAGCCGAGGAGGCGCGCACGATCGTCGCGGGTTCGATCGTCGGCACGCTCGCTTCGCTCACCTCGACCGGCGACCCGTGGGCCTCGGTCGTCACCTACGGCCAGCTCGACGACGGCTCGCCCGTTCTCTGTGTGTCGCGGCTCGCGCTGCACGGCCGCAACCTCGCCGACGATCAGCGCGCCAGCCTTGCCGTCTCGGCACCGGTCCCGGATGGGGAGGACCCATCCGACATCGGACGTGTCACGCTCGCCGGGCGCGTTGATCAGCCGGTCGGCGACGAGCTCGAGGCGGCCCGCACGGCGTACCACGCCGCGGTCAGCTCGGGTGAGTCGTTCAGCGACTGGGACGACTTCACGTTCTGGGTGCTGCGGATCGAGCAGGTTCGCTGGGTAGGTGGCTTCGGCCGGATGGCGAGCACCGACCTCGAGCGCTACATCGCTGCCGAGCCCGACCCTGTCGCGCCGCAGGCCGCCTTCGCGGTCCGCCACCTCAACGAGGATCACGCGCACAACCTGCTCGACATGGCGCGGGCGATCGCCGGCCACACCGACGCGACCGCCGCTACCTGTCTGCGCGCCGACCGCTACGGACTCGATCTCGACGTCCATACCCCGCGCGGGCGTGCGCTCGCACGAGTGGGATTTGCCGAGCCGGCGACCGCCCCTGACGGCCTGCGCGCCGCCACCGTCGAGCTCGCCAAGCGCTCCCGCGGCGAGCAGTAGGGCCGCCACGGCGGCGCCCGCCGCTGTGGGTACGATGGACGGCCGATGCTCTCCCTCTACCGTCGCCACCGCCCGAGGACCTTCGACGCGGTCGTCGGCCAGGAGAGCGTCGTTCGCACGCTGCGCAACGCGATCGAGCTCGACAAGGTCCACCACGCCTACCTGTTCGTCGGCTCGCGCGGCACCGGCAAGACGAGCATGGCGAAGCTGCTCGCCTGCGCGCTGAACGCCGAGGGCGGCCCGAAGGCGGACTTCGACCCCGACAGCCAGACGGCGCGCGCGATCATGACCGGCAGCTCGCTCGACGTCGTCGAGATGGACGCCGCCTCGAACAACTCGGTCGACGACATCCGCGAGCTGCGCGAGAACGTCGGCCTCGCCCCGATGGGCGGCGCCAAGCGCGTCTACATCCTCGACGAGGCGCACATGCTGTCGCCAGCGGCCTGGAACGCCTTCCTCAAGACGCTCGAGGAGCCGCCACCGCACGTCGTCTTCGTACTTGCGACCACCGAGGCGCACAAGGTCCCGGCGACGATCGTCGACCGCTGCCACCGCTTCGACTTCCAGCGCCCGTCGCTCGACCAGATCGCCAGCGTCTTGCGCCGCGCCGCCGACCAGGAGGGGATCACGATTCCCGACCCCGCCGTCGGGATGATCGCCCGCAAGGCGTCCGGCAGTTTCCGCGACGCGCTCGGCACGCTCGAGCAGCTCGTCACCTACGGCGGCAAGGACGTCGAGCTCGACGACGTGCTCGCCAACCTCGGCGTCGCCGACGCGACGCTGATCCTCGAGACGGCAGAGACGCTCGCCGCGAACGATCCGCGCGCGGCGCTGCTCGCGGTCCAGAAGCTGACCGAGTCCGGTCGCGACGAGGCGCAGTTCATGCGCGACCTCTCCGCCCACCTGCGCCACCTCTACGTGATCCAGACGATGGGCGAGGTTCCCGACTCGTTTGCGGTCACCGCCGAGCACACCGACCGCCTCGCCGGCCAGGCCGACCGCCTGGCCCAGGGCGACGTGCTGCGCGCGATCGACCTGCTCGCCGCCGCGCTCGCCGCCGTCAAGGACGGCTCCGAGCCACGCCTCCAGCTCGAGCTCGCCCTGCTGAAGGCAACCCAACCCCAGTCCGACCAGTCGCTCCAGGCGCTGATGCACCGCATCGACCGGCTCGAGGCGGCGCTTGCGGGCAACGCTCCGGCACCGTCCGCTCCCGCGCGGACCGAGCCGGCGAGCCCGCCACCTGCCCCGGAGCCAGCCGCGGCCACTGCACCGCCGCAGCCTGAGCCGACTCCTCCACCGGTAGCCGTGTCGAACGGCACCGCGGCTGCGGCGGCCGTGGAGGAGGAGCCCGAGGCCGTGCCGGCCGTCGCCGAGCAGCCCGCCGCTGCGCTCGACCTCGAGCGCGTGACAATGCTCTGGCCCGCCGTAGCCGACGCGATCCGCGAGCAGAACGGGATGGTTGCCGCACTGCTCGCCGAGGCGGTCCCGACAGCGATCGAGGGCGGTCGCCTGACGATCCAGTTTCCGGCCGATGCCGCCTTCTCAAAGAAGAAGGCCGAAGCCAACCGTGAGCTCGTCACCGGAGCGCTGCGCAGCCTCGGCGGTCATGCGATCGCCGTCGCGTTCGAGCTCGGCGAGGACCGTGGCGAGCGCAGCCCGGCGACGCTGACCGCGGACGAGCTCGCCGAGCGGTTGATGCGCGACTTCGCCGCCGAGGAGATCTTCGAGAGCGACGAATCCGAGAGCGAGGACTGACCGTGCCCAAGCCGCCGAACATGAACCAGATGATGCGCCAGGTCCAGCAGATGCAGGAGGACATGGCGAAGGCGCAGGAGAGCCTCAAGCACGAGTCGGTCGAGGCGAGCGCTGGCGGGGGAATGGTCACCGTCAAAGTCAGCGGCGAGCTGGAGATCCTCGACCTGTAGATCGATCCCGACGCTGTCGATCCCGAGGACGTTGAGCTGCTCCAGGACATGGTCCAGGCGGCGCTCAACGAGGCACTGCGCTCCGCCCAGGAGCTCGCCGCCAACAAGATCGGCGCCGTCACCGGCGGGCTCGGCGGCCCGGGCGGGCTCGGTGGATTGGGCCTGCCGGGCCTCTAAGCCGTGCTCGCACCGCCGATCAACCGGCTGATCACCGAGCTGTCGCGCTTCCCGGGCGTCGGCCAGCGCACCGCCCAGCGGATGGCGTTCCACCTGCTGCGCGTCTCCGACGAGGAGGCGCTGGCGCTCGCCGACGCGATCCGCGACGTCAAGGAGCAGGTGGGGGAGTGCGAGGTCTGCTTCAACTTGGCGACCGAGCCGCTCTGCCGGATTTGCCAGGACGACCGTCGCGACGCCCACGTGCTGTGCGTCGTCGAGGAGCCGAGCGACGTCATCTCGATGGAGCGGACGAACGAGTTCAGTGGCCGCTACCACGTGCTCGGCGGCGCGCTGTCACCGATCGACGGCGTCGACCCGGAAGACCTCCACCTCGCCGAGCTGATCGGGCGCGCCTCCAGCAACGGCGTCCGCGAGGTCGTCGTGGCGACCAACGCGACGACCACCGGCGAGGCGACCGCGCTCTACATCGCCGACTCCCTTCACGAGCGGGCGCCCGGCGTTGCGGTCACCCGCCTCGCTAGCGGTCTCCCGGTCGGCTCCGACCTCGAGTACGCCGACGAGATCACGCTTGGCCGTGCGATGCGGGCGCGGCGGCAGCTCTAGCCGTTACTTGCTCAATCCGTAGTTCTTCTTCACAGAGAGGTTGCGCAGCAGCGCCTCCTTCAGTCGGCCCGCCGCGAGGGTGCCACTGCGCGCGGCTTTCAAGACGGCGTCGTAGGCCGCCTGCTGCTCGGACGGGGGCCCCGAGATGTAGAGCAGATCGGCACCTGCTCGGATCGCGGCCACCGAAGCCTCGGGGATCGTCGTCAGGGCGGTCACGCCCGGGTCGGCGAGGTCGTCGGTGATCACGACTCCGCGGAAGCCGAGGTCGCGGCGCAGCAGGCCGCCGATCAACGCCGGTGAGAGACTGCCTGGGGTCACGAAGTCATCGGTGACGTAGAGGCCGTTGCTCATGGTGATCGCGGGTACGCCGGCACGGATCGCGGTACCGAACGGCACGAGATCGCGCGCACGCAGCTCTGCGAGGCTGGACCCGACCTGCGACGGGCCGAGCCGTGTGTCCTCGGTTCCCGATCCGAGCCCGGGGAAGTGGCTTGCCGAGGTCAGCAGGCTGCGTGAGCGGTAGACGCCGATAACGGCCTGCGCGTAGTCGCTCACGTCGCGGGGGTCGTCCGAGAATGCGCGTGCGCCAACCGCGAGCCCCGACGACGGCCCGACATCCAGCACCGGGCCGAGCACTCCGCTGATACCTGCGCCACCGAGGACCTTTGCCGACTGTCGCGCCTCGCGGGCAGCATCGGCCGCCGAGTCGAGATCGGCCGCGGCCGTCGCCGGCGGAAGGTCGGGGAAAGCGTTGAACTCGCCGCCCTCCTGTGGCGCCAGAACCCAGGGCTTGACGTTGTCCTCCTGCTTGGCGATCACGCCAGCCTCGCCGGCGAGCGACGCGAGCTGGTCGGAAGAGGTGTAGTTCTGCGCGTCGATCACGATCCCGCCGAGCTCCCGCCGGCGCAGCTGCTCGAAGATCGGCGCGGTCAGGTCCTGGCCTTGGAAGCCGAGCAGGAAGAGCTGGGCGACGCGGTCCTCGATCGGCATTCGCTCGGCGAGCGCCGCGACTTCGGCGCCAGGGGTCACCTGGCGGTGCTTCCCCCCATCGCCCTGCGCGGGCTCGTTCGGCGTCGTCTCGGTCACCGTGGCCGTGCCAGCCTGACGCGGCTCCTCGTCGGCGCCGAGGCCCAACGCCAGCGCCACGATCCCAGCCAGCATCAGCGTCGTGACGACGGCGGCGAGCGCGAACTTCCACGAGGCCTTGTTCGGCAGCAGATCCCGCAAGCGTCGAACGCTAACCTGCGGCGGCCATGACGGGCGCGAGTTCCGACATCCAGACGGTCGTGATGAAGTTCGGCGGCACCTCTGTCGCCGACGCCGACCGCATCCAGAACGCCGCCCAGCGGATCGTTCGCGCCGCCGAAGCGGGCAACCGCGTCGTCGCCGTCCTGTCAGCGCGCGGCAAGACGACCGACGAGCTGCTGGCGATGGCGCATGAGGTCTCCGAGCGGCCGCACCCGCGCGAGATGGACATGCTGCTCTCGACCGGCGAGCGGATCTCCTGCGCACTCGCCGCGATGGCAATCAACGACCTCGGCCGCGAGGCGATCTCGCTAACCGGCTCGCAGGCCGGCATCGTCACCGACGCCTCGCACACCAAGGCGCGCATCATCGACGTCAAGGCCGATCGCATCCGCGACGCGCTCGACGAGGGCAAGATCGTGCTCGTCGCCGGCTTCCAGGGTGTCTCGACCGACACGTCCGACGTCACGACGCTCGGCCGCGGCGGCTCGGACACGACGGCGGTAGCGCTTGCCGCGGCGCTGCAGGCCGACGTCTGCGAGATCTACACCGACGTCCCGGGCGTCTTCAGCGCCGATCCGCGGATCGTCCCCGACGCACGCAAGCTCGAGGTCGTCTCGTTCGAGGAGATGCTCGAGATGGCGGCTTCGGGGGCCGGCGTCTTGCAGCTGCGCTCGGTCGAGTATGCGCGTAACTACGGCATTCCGATCCACTGTCGTTCCAGCTTCGACGACGGACCAGGTACCTTCGTGGTCAACGAGCAGCAGACGATGGAGCGACCACTTGTGACAGCCGTGACGCACTCGACCGACGAGGCGCGCGTCACCCTCACCGGCGTACCGGACCAGCCCGGCATCGCGGGTCGTGTGCTGACTGCGCTCGCCGAGCCGAACGTCAACGTCGACATGATCATCCAGAACGAGCCGGAGACCGATGGCCGCCAGGCCGACATGTCGTTCACCGTCCCGCGCGCCGACCTGACCGCGTCACTCGACGCGCTCGACGCGATCCGCTCCGACCTCGGGATCGCGTCGATCGCTAGCGACGGCGCGATGGCCAAGGTGTCGATCGTCGGTGCCGGGATGCGCAGTCATCCGGGCGTCGCTGCCAAGACCTTCAGCGTGCTCGGCGAGGCCGGCGTCAACATCGAGATGATCGCGACGTCGCCGATCAAGATCTCCTGCGTGATCCGCGAGGAGCACATGGCGGACGCCGTCCGCGAGCTGCACACCGCCTTCGGCCTCGGCGCCGACGCGGTCCTGCCCGAGGACGTCTCCGGCGACCACCGCCCGGTCGTCAAGTCGAGCGAGACGACGGAGGCGTAGCGATGCGCGTAGCGGTAGTCGGCGCCACCGGCGCCGTCGGATCGACGATCCTCGGCATCATGCGCGAGCGGTCGTTCCCGGCCGACGAGGTCGTCCCGTTCGCCTCCGAACGCTCCGCTGGTCGCACGATCGACTGGGGCGACCGGAACCTGACCGTCGTCGCCCTCTCCGACGAGTCGATCGAGGGCTTCGACCTGGCGCTCTTCTCGGCCGGCTCGGGCATCAGCGAGGAGTGGGGCCCGAAGTTTGCCGCCGCAGGCGCCACCGTCGTCGATAACTCGTCCTACTGGCGGATGAAGGACGACGTTCCGCTCGTCGTCGCCGAGGTCAACCCCGGCGACCTCGCCAGCCACAAAGGGATAGTCGCCAACCCGAACTGCTCGACGATGCAGATGGTCGTCGCGCTGAAGCCGATCCTCGACGCCGTCGGCATCGAGCGACTCGTCGTATCGACCTACCAGGCGGTCTCCGGCACCGGCCAGCGTGCCGTCGAGGAGCTCCACGACCAGACCCGCGCCGTGCTCGAGGCGACCGACATCCCGCCTGCCCAGATCTACCCGCACCAGATCGCCTTCAACGCGATCCCCCAGGTCGAGAGCTTCAAGGACGGTGACGACTACACCACCGAGGAGCGCAAGATGATGGCCGAGACCCGCAAGATCCTCGGCCGCGACGACATCGCCATCTCAGCAACCTGCGTCCGCATCCCCGTCTACACCGGCCACTCCGAGTCAGTCAACGTCCAGACCCGCAAGCCGCTATCGCCCGAGGACTGCCGCGACCTGCTCGCCGCTGCCCCCGGCGTCCAGGTCCTCGACAATCCCGGCGACGCCATCTACCCGCTCGCGATCGACGCCGCCGGCAACGACGACGTCCTCGTCGGCCGCATCCGCCGCGACCCCTCGCACGACCGCTGCCTCAACCTCTGGGTCGTCGGCGACAACCTCCGCAAGGGCGCCGCGCTGAACGCAGTCCAGCTTGCGGAGCTGTTGATTCAGCGCAGCGTCTCCTGACGCACGTCGGCGGTCGCTCTCACCGCTTGCCTAGCCGCTCCGCCGGGGCCTACCGGCTGGGTAGGGCGGCGTGCGGCCTGGCTGGTTGCCCGGAAGTCGGCCCGGGTCCTCAATCCCCTGGGTTGGACGACTCTTGCGGTGATTTACACGTTATGCATGCACATCACCACAAGACCACCGCTAGCGCCCGAATTTGGCTCTCAGCAGTATCTGGCTGTCAGCGTCGCGTTCCGCGGGTGGCGACGATTTTGCGTTTGCGCGCGCAGGCGTAGCGGTGGAGCGTCCGGGCGGAGCCCCTCCCGTCGACCAACGAACGCGCCCTACACCGCAAACGCGCCAGGGACGGGGCGGAGTCCCAGCGGAGCCGCGGAGCCGAGCACGGAAACCAAAATCGGAGACAGGACCCGCGGCCTGCGCAGGTTGTCCCTAATCGGAAGTACCGCGACCGCTAGGCGGCAGCGAGCTCGGCCAGCTTGCGCTGGACCGACTTCGTCTTCACGACGTGCTTGTTCATCCCGAGCGCCTTCGGCTCGAGGCCGAGCGCGAGGCCGACCATCTGCGGGAGATGGAGGACCGGGATGTCGAGGTCGCGCTCGACGAACTGCGCGGCTGCCGGCTGCTGGAGGTCCAGGTTCAGGTGGCAAAGCGGGCAGGGGGTGACGAGACAGTCGGCCTCGGCGTCGATCGCGTCGGCGAGATGGCGGCCGGCCTGGCGCAGCGACGTCGTCCGGTTCATCGTGATGACCGGGAAGCCGCAGCACTTGTGCGAGCCGGCGTACTCGACCGGCTCGGCGCCGAGTGCCTCGATGACGTACTCGAGGTACTGGTCGCGCTCCGGATGGTCGGCGTAGCCGAGCCGCTTGGTCGGGCGGACGATGTAGCAGCCGTAGAAGGGGGCGATCCTCAGGCCTTCGAGCGGGCGCACGACCTTCGAGCGCAGCTTGTCGAGGCCGATCTCCTCGACCAGCAGCCAGAGGAAGTTCTTGTTCCACCACTCGCTCTCGGCGTGCTTCTGGTAGGCGAGGCTCTCGACTGCGAGGTTGGAGTTGACGGCGTCGCGGTACTCGCCGTCGGCGTCGAGGCGCTGCTGCGCCTCGGACTGGGCGCCCTGGCAGGTCGAGCAGATGTTCATCATGCCGACAGCGCCCTCGACCTTCTGGGCCATCGCGAAGGTGCGCGCGTTGAGCGTGTCGGCGAGCTCCTGGTTGTGCTCGGCGATCACGCCGGCGCCGCAGCAGTTGGCGCGGTCGAGCTCGACCAGCTCGAGGTCGAGCTTCGGCGCGACGAGGTTCATCGATCCGTGCAGCTCGGGCGTGAAGCCGCGTGAGACACAGCCGGGCCAGTACGCGAGCTTCATGACTCCTGACTCCCCTCGGCCATCGCTCCCTGCTCCTCGCCGGCGTCCTCCTCGACGATGTACAGGTTGAGCTCCAGGCGCTCGTCCTTCGACTCGATCTCCTCGAAGATCCTCTTGACGTTCTCCTGACCGGGCAGCTTGTGGTGCCACAGCGCCTTGACCGGCGAGACCTTGCCCGACTTCAGGCCGCGAATCGCGGTCGGGAGGCTTTCGATCAGCTCCTTGACGGCGCCGGGCTCGGTCTGGCCCTTGAGCAGCGAGCCGTCGCCGAACGAGCGCGGCAGCAGCTGCGCCTCGTGCAGCGTGCCGTACTTCTCGATCAGGTTGACGAACGCCTTCTCGTGGCCGTAGCCGTTGTTGCGGTCCTTGATCTCGAAGTCGTTGGTCGCGCGGCGGCGCAGGCGCATGATCTGGTTCATCGGCGCGACGTCCTTCGGGCAGACCTCGACGCAGGCGAAGCAGTGCGTGCAGTCGTACATGCCGTGCGGATCCTCGGCGAGGTCGGTCAGGCGCTCCTTCTCCTGGCCGTCGCGCGGGTCGCCGACGAAGCGGTAGGCCTTGGCGAGCGCGGCCGGTCCGACGAACTCCGGGTCGGCCTCGAGCGCCAGGCAGGCGCCGACGCAGGCGCCGCACTGGATGCAGGCCATCGACTGGGTGATGTCTATCATCGACTCGGCGGGCACGATGTACTCGCGCTCCGGCGGCGCGCCCTCGGGCAGCAGCCACGGGATCACGCGCTGGACCTTCTTCCAGTGGACCGCGTCCATGTCGACGATCAGGTCCTTGATCACCGGCATGTTGTTCATCGGCTCGACGACGATCGGGTTGCCCGCGCCGGCCTTCGCCTGGGCCTCGCCGATCGCGGTGTTGCAGGCGAGCGCGGTCTTGCCGTTGATCCGGATCGCGCATGAGCCGCAGATCGCGGCCTGGCAGGAGCAGCGGATGCCGATCGAGCCATCCTGGTCGTCGCGGGCGGTGAGGATGCCCTTCAGGACCGAGCGCTCCGACTCGACCGAGACGTCGTACTCGCTCCAGTAGGCGGCCTTGCCCGACTCGGGGTCGTAACGACGGATCTTCAGCTTGTAGTCGGGCATCTACTCAGTTCAAACCTAGTCGCTTAGTACTTGCGCTCCTGGGGCTCCCACTGGGTCATCGTGACCTCGGAGTAGGAGATCTCCGGCTCGCCGGCCTCGTTGGCGGTCAAGTTGATGTGCTTGATCCACTCCTCGTCGTTGCGCTCCGGGAAGTCGGTGCGGAACTGGGCGCCACGACTCTCCTTGCGCTCGATCGCGCCGGTGACGATGCACTCGGCGTTGTCGAGCATGTACTGCAGCTCGAGCGCCCCGAGCACGTCCTGGTTGAAGACGCTGCCCTTGTCGTCGATCGCGACCGTCTTGGCCTCCTCGCGCAGCCGCTTGACGGCCTCGAGCGCGACGTTGAGGCCCGCCTCGTCGCGGAAGACCGCGCAGTGCTTGTCCATCACGGCGCCCATCTCGGCCTTGATCTCCGAGACGCGGCGGCCGGTGCGGTCGCGCTTGACGATCGTGTCGAGCAGCTCCTGCTCGCGCGCGAGGTCGTCGCTGGACGGCGTCGGCATCGACATGCCCTTGGCGACCTGGGCAGCGTGGGCACCGGAGCGGCGGCCGAAGATCAGCGTGTCGAGCAGCGAGTTGGCGCCGAGGCGGTTGCCGCCGTGGACCGAGACGCAGGCGCACTCGCCGGCCGCGTAGAGGCCGGGGACGTCGGTCTCGCCATCGACGTTGGTCTTGATCCCGCCCATGACGTAGTGGTTGCCCGGCTTGATGTGGATCGGCTCGCGCGTGATGTCGACGCCGGCGAAGTCGCGGCCGACCATCACGATCTCGCGCAGCGCCTCGTGGATCCGCTGCTTCGGGACGACGGTGATGTCGAGCGCGACGGTGCCGTCGGGGAAGCCGCGGCCCTCGTTGATCTCGGTCTGCTCGGCGCGCGATACGACGTCGCGCGAGGCGAGCTCCATCTTGTTCGGCGCGTACTTCTCCATGAAGCGCTCGCCCTGCGCGTTGTAGAGATGGGCGCCCTCGCCGCGCGCCCCCTCGGTGATCAGCAGCCCGATCCCGGCGAGCGTCGTCGGGTGGTACTGGATCATCTCCATGTCCATCAGCGTCGCGCCGGCGCGGTAGGCCTGCGCGATGCCGTCGCCGGTGCAGATCAGCGCGTTGGTGGAGGGGTTGAAGATCTGGCCGTTGCCGCCGGTTGCGAGGATCACGGTCTTGGCGGTGAACAGCTGCAGCGAGCCGTCGCGGATGTTGCGCGTCACGGCGCCGGCGATGCGACCGCTGTCGTCCTTGACGAGCGCGGTCGTGAACCACTCCTCGTAGCGGTCGATCTGGTCGCCGAACTTCATCAGCTGCTCGTAGAGCACGTGCAGGATCGCCTGGCCAGTGATGTCGGCGACGTAGTAGGTGCGCGCGGCGGAGGCGCCACCGAAGGCGCGCGTGCCGAGCTTGCCCTGCTCGTTGCGGTGGAAGGTGACGCCGAGGTGCTCGAGGTGGAGGATCTCCTCCGGCGCCTCGCGACACATGATCTCGATCGCGTCCTGGTCGCCGAGGTAGTCCGAGCCCTTGACGGTGTCGAACGCGTGCGACTCCCAGGAGTCCTCGGGGTTGAGCGCCGCGTTGATCCCGCCCTGCGCCGCGTTGGAGTGCGAGCGGACCGGATGCACCTTCGAGATGATCCCGACGGATGCGCCGCCCTCGGCAGCCGCGAGGGCTGCGCGCTGGCCGGCTAGACCGGCTCCGATGACTAGGACGTCGTGCTGGGGCATAAGGGGCGGGGAGGGGCGCTGCGTCGCGGCGGCGGCGATCCTATCCCAAGAAAACCCAGATTCGCCTAGCGGCTGGAGGTAGGTATCCCTAACGACCGGGGGCCGGCTGGAGCGCGCGCCGCACCCGGTCGGCGGTAACGATGCCGCGCAGGCGGCCGTCGCTGTCTACGGCCATTAGGGCGCCGAGACGGATGAGCCCCTCGCGGCCGAGCAGCGCCTCGAGCGGCTCGGTGGCGTCGACGCGCAGCGAGCTGTCGCCGCCGACGGTGTCGTTGGCCATCACCGAGGCGACTGTCCGTCCCGCCCAAAGCGCCTCGGGCAGGCTGCTGATGCTTTGCTCGGTCACCAATCCGACCAGGCGACCATCGGCTTCGACGACCGGGAACCACGGCCAGCCGTAACGGAGGAAGTACTCGTCGTGGGCGCGGTCGAGGCTGAGCTCGGCCGGGATCGCGACTGGATCGGAGTCCATGACGTCGGCTACCGACAGCCCCTCGATCCGGTCGGTCAGCTCGGTCTGGGCGATCGCGCCGCGCGCTGCCTGGTTGAGGAAGACGCCGATGATCCCGAGCCAGACGCCGCTGATCAGGTCGCCGGTCATCGCCAACAGGACGCCGACGCCGATCATCAGGAACGCGAACCCGCGTCCGAGCGTGCCTGCGAAGCGTGTCGCGCGTGTACGGCTACCGGTCACCTTCCAGGCGATCGCGCGCGCGATCCGGCCGCCGTCGAGCGGGAAGCCCGGGATCAGGTTGAACAGCAGCAGTAGGACGTTGACCGACCCGAGGTAGCCGATGACCGCGAGTGCCTCGTTGTCGGTCGCGACGGTGAACCGCAGGGCGTCCCACGACTCCGCAGCTCCGCTCATCAAGGCTCCGATCGCCCAACAGGCGACTGCGATCGCCAGCGTGACCAGCGGCCCCGCGACCGCCACCCTGAACTCCTCGCCGGCGCTCCTCGAGTCGCGCTCCATCTTCGCGACCCCGCCGAACATCCAGAGATCGATGCCGGTGATCCCGATTCCGGACCGGCGCGCCTCGAAGGCATGGCCGAGCTCGTGCAGCAGCACCGACAGGAAAAACAGCAGGGCGGAGATCGTCGCGAGTACGAATGCGGTGCTGCCCTCGGGGAAGAGCTCGGGCTCGCCGTAGTAGCCCGACAGCGACCAGATGATCAGGAAGAAGACGAAGAACCAGCTTGGGTCAACACCGATGCGAATCCCGAAGACGCGCGCGAACTGGATCGATCCGCCGCCGAACACGCAACACATGGTGGCAGTAACCTGCGCCCGCCGATCAGCGAAGGAAGAGCGAAGGGACCCTGGTGGCAAAGATCCAAGTCAAGAACCCGATCGTCGAGCTCGACGGCGACGAGATGACCCGCATCATTTGGGCCTTCATCAAGGACCAGCTGATCCTTCCCTACCTCGGCGTCGAGATCGAATACTTCGACCTCGGCATCGAGAGTCGCGACGCGACCTCCGACCAGATCACCGTCGACGCCGCCAATGCGATCAAGCGCCACGGGGTCGGCGTCAAGTGCGCCACGATCACGCCCGACGAGGCGCGCGTCGAGGAGTTCGGCCTCAAGGAGATGTACCGCTCGCCGAACGGCACGATCCGCAACATCCTCGGCGGAGTGATCTTCCGCGAGCCGATCGTGATCTCGAACATTCCGCGGCTCGTGCCTGGTTGGAAGAAGCCGATCATCATTGGCCGTCACGCCTTCGGCGACCAGTACCGCGCGACCGATCTCGTCGTGCCAGGTGAGGGATCGCTGACGCTCACCTACACACCGAAGGATGGCTCGCAGCCGATCGAGCTCGACGTCTACGACTTCCCCGGCGGTGGCATCGCGATGGCGATGTACAACCTCGACGACTCGATCCGTGACTTCGCGCGCGCCTCGATGCGTTACGGCCTCGAGCGTGGCTACCCGGTCTACCTCTCGACCAAGAACACGATCATGAAGCGCTACGACGGGCGCTTCAAGGACCTCTTCCAGGAAGTCTTCGAGAGTGAGTTCCAGGCCGACTTCGAGGCTGCCGGCATCACCTACGAGCACCGCCTGATCGACGACATGGTCGCTGCGGCGTTGAAGTGGGAGGGCGGCTACGTCTGGGCCTGTAAGAACTACGACGGCGACGTCCAGTCCGACACCGTCGCTCAGGGCTTCGGCTCGCTCGGTCTGATGACGAGCGTTCTGATGACGCCCGACGGCAAGACGGTCGAGGCCGAGGCGGCACACGGAACCGTCACCCGTCACTACCGCCAGCATCAGCAGGGCAAGCCGACCTCGACCAATCCGATCGCCTCGATCTTCGCTTGGACACGCGCGCTCGCGGCACGCGGGCGGATGGACGAGACGCCTGCGGTCACGGAGTTCGCCGACACGCTCGAGCGGGTCTGCATCGAGACCGTCGAGAGCGGGCAGATGACCAAGGACCTTGCGTTGCTGGTCGGTCCCAACCAGCCGTTCCAGACCACCCAAGAATTTCTCGCCGCGATCGACGAGCGCCTTCAGCAGGCGATGGCATAGCGGCCACCTTCCCCGACACCTCTAGGAGAGAACTACCGTGAGTACCCCCGTCAAGGTAACTGTTACCGGCGCTGCCGGTCAGATCGGCTACGCGCTGCTCTTCCGGATCGCCAGCGGTCAGCTGCTCGGTCCCGACACTCCCGTCGAGCTGCGTCTGCTGGAGATTCCGCAGGCGATCAAGGCGGCCGAGGGAACGGCGATGGAGCTCGACGACTGTGCGTTCCCGCTGCTCGCCAACATTGACATCAGCGACGACCCGAACCGCGCCTTCGATGGTGCGAACATCGGGCTGTTGGTGGGTGCCCGTCCGCGTGGTCCGGGCATGGAGCGCGGCGATCTGCTCGAGGCCAACGGCGGTATCTTCCGTCCGCAGGGCCAGGCAATCAACGCCCACGCGGCTGACGACATCAAGGTGCTGGTCGTCGGCAACCCGGCGAACACCAACACGCTGATCGCCGCGGCCAACGCTCCCGACGTCCCGCGCGAGCGGTTCACCGCGATGATGCGGCTCGACCACAACCGGGCGATCTCCCAGGCCGCGAGCAAGCTCGCGCGCCCGGTGTCGGATTTCACCAATGTGACCGTGTGGGGTAACCACTCGGCCACTCAGTACCCGGACCTGACCAACGCGAAGGTCGGCGGCGAGTCGGTCCTCGGGGCGATCGACGACCAGGTGTGGGTCGCGGAGCAGTTCATTCCGACCGTTGCCAAGCGCGGTGCCGCGATCATCGACGCGCGTGGCAGTTCGAGCGCCGCCTCGGCCGCCAACGCCGCGATCGATCACGTGCGCGATTGGGTCAGCGGGACGCCTGCCGGCGACTGGGTCTCGATGGGCGTGCCGTCCGACGGCAGCTATGGCATCGAGGAGGGAATCATCGCCGGCTTCCCGTGTACCGCGGCGGGCGGCGAGTGGTCGATCGTGCAGGGTTTGGAGATCGACGAGTTCTCACGCGAGCGCATCGACGCCTCCGTCGCCGAGCTCGCCGGCGAGCGCGATGCGGTCAAGGGACTCGGCCTGATCTAGGCCGCACGACTCCAGAAACAAGCGGGGCCGGCATATGCCGGCCCCGTTGTGTTCAGGCTTGTACTTCCGGTCAGCCCGGGTACCAGCCCTTGTCCTTCTTCTTGACCTTGCCGTCCTTCTCCAGGCCGGGGAGTACCCGGTAGAGGTAGTTCGGCTGGATCTTCATCGCCTTGGCGAGCTCGGGAATCGTGATCCCGGGCTGGCCGGCGACCAGGTCGAGCGCCTGCTGGGCACGCTTGCCGGAGCCACGCGGACGGCCGCGACGGCCGGTTCCGGTCGATCCGGACGCCCGGCGACGGCGGGCGGGACGAGACGGCGCCGCAGCGGCGGCGGCGGGTCGGCCAGCTCGGCGGCTGCCTCCGTCGACGCCCTGCAACGCGGCAGCGGCCTCCTCGAGCTGGCGGTACTCCTCGACCAGCGGAGCGAGCTCGCGGCGACGCGCCTCGATGTCTTTGAGCGTCTTCTGTAGGAAGTCGGTCACAGTGGGGGGGAACCTCCTCGTTGTTCGCCTGATCAGGGTTGGGATGCCCTGTCAGACCCTTATCTGAACAGTGTTACAGATGAATGGCTTCCTTACTGGCGTCGTTAGGCCAGAAAGACCATGTTCTTAACTATTGGGCGCGAAGGTCTCTAGCTGGTTACTCGACCATCGCCCGCAGGCGGTCGAGTGAGCGGTCCAGCTCGCCGGCCGTGACTCGCCTGACTACCGAACCGGCTATCCGGCCCAGCGGGCCACCGGGAAGCGCGAACTCGTTCGTGTAGGTGAAGCGCGTGCCGCCATCGCCGTCTGGTGCCAGTTCGTAGGTGACCCCAGCGTGTGAGCGCATTGGCCCCTTTCCCTGCCACTCCACGCGACGTGCTGGACGATTCTCGATCACCTTCCAGTGGACGGTGAACCCATGCCCGGCGAGCTCGAGCCTTTGTGTCAGCTCCGAGCCGCGTTCGAGCTGTCCGGCGGGCGCGTCTTCGAGTGCGGCGTGGATGGTGACCCACTGCTCGAGGCAGGCGGGATCCATGATCACCTGGTAGATCCGTTCCGGCGTTGCCGCGATCTCGATCGAGCGCTCGACCTTCACCAGGCAGCCAGCTCCTCGCGCGACTCCCAGTCGCCGAGCGCGTGACTCACCGCTCGCTCGAAGGGGAGTGTGCGGATTCCGTAGAGGCGCGGCGCGGCGTTGGCGTCACGGGGCAGTAGGTCCTGCTCCAGGCTTTCCATCAACGGTCTCACCAGCTCCAGCGGCTGACCGGTCACGGCCGCGACGACGGCGCTAGCGGGTGATGTGAGCGACACGCCAAAGCCGATCGGGGTAC
The DNA here is from genome assembly GCA_965653255.1 of uncultured Solirubrobacterales bacterium. Lineage (GTDB taxonomy): Bacteria > Actinomycetota > Thermoleophilia > Solirubrobacterales > Thermoleophilaceae > JAAYBF01. The sequence goes on from CBFGZN010000004.1 coordinate 24,289, forward strand.
GACCAACGCCCATCTGGTCGGCGATCTGCTCGATCATCTCGCCGTAGCTCACCACGTCCGGACCCGCGATGTCGAGCGAACGTCCCGCTGTCGCGGGGATCGCCGCTGTACGTGCCAGGAACTCGATCGCATCGCGCTCGGCGATCGGTTGCGTGACATTCGCGCGCCAAGCCGGTAGGGGCAGGAGCCGTAGACGCTCGACGAGTCGCACGAGAATTCGAAACGAGGCTGAGCGGGCGCCGATCAGAATCGAAGCCCGCAGCGACGTTGGCCCGGGAGCGAGGTCGAGCAGAATCTCCTCGACCTTGACGCGCGACGCGATGTGCGCGGACGGGATGCCTGTCTGAGGGGCCAGACCGCCGAGATAGACGACGCGCTCGATGCCGGCTGCTGCCGCGGCGACCGCGAAGCGCTCAGCGGCGCGGCGGTCGCGACCGGCGAAATCGCGCTTGCCGCCGGGCATGGCCTCCATCGAGTGGACGAGGTAGTAGGCGACTGAGCAGCCGTCGAGCGCGCGATCGAGACCGACTCCGTCGAGCAGGTCGCCGCCGACCACCTCGACTCCCTCCTGCGGAGCAAGCCGGGCGGGATCGCGGACGAGCGCGCGCACGTCGCGGCCTTCGGCGCGCAGCCGCTCGACCAGCCGGCCGCCGACGTAGCCCGAAGCTCCTGTGACCAACTCCACAGCTGCCATTGAACCGGTCGCGCGAAAAAACCCGGCCTTTGCGAAGTCGCTCGCTCGCGAACGTGAAGGTTTCGTAACGATGCTGACTCGATCGCAGGCAACCCCAATCTCAGGAGCGACGACCGGCAGATGGCGAAGAAGGCGAAGCGCGTGACGTGTGAGGACTGCTTCTTCCACCAGAACCAGTTGTGCGCGCTAGAGCTGGACGAGCCATGCACGACCTTCCGGCCCGCCGAGCGCGGCCTCGCGCCCGAGAAGCAGCTCGCGTTCTCGTTCCGGACCGAGCGCACTTGGGCCGCCTACGCCTTCCCTCAGCCCGGATAGAGGATCGCTGGAGCCCGTTCGCGGGTAGATTCCCGACATGCAGCTCACGGTGCTCGGGAAGTCGCCCGCTTGGCAGGACGCCGACGGGGCTTGTTCGGGCTACCTGTTGCGGGAGGGCGACACGACGGTCCTGCTCGACTGTGGCAACGGCGTCTTCGGGAAGCTGCGCAAGTTCGTCGACTACGTAGACGTCGACGCTGTCGTGATCTCGCACCTGCACGCGGACCACTTCATCGACCTCGTCCCGTTCTCGTATGCGCTGATCTATGCGCCGCGGCAACAGCCGGTGCCGGTGCCGCCGTGGCCCGGGACCGATTCGCCGGCACGCCCGCGACTGGTGGCTTCGCCGGGCGCGGCCAGGACGTTTCGCCGGGTCGTCGGCGCCTGGGGCAACGAGGAGCTGATCGAGCAGGCATTCGATCTCGAGGAGTACGCGGTCGACTCGGTCATCGAGGTGGGGCCGCTGCGGTTCGGCTTCGCCCTGATGCCGCACTTCATCGATGCCTATGCGGTCTCGGTCACATCGGAGAACGGTGGCGGGCGGCTCGTGTTCGGGTCCGACTCGCGGCCGGCCTCAGAGTTGGTCGAGTTCGCTCGCGGAGCGGACCTCTTCCTGGTCGAGGCGACGCTGCCGCGACCAGAGCGCACCGGCGTACGTGGCCATCTGACGGCCGAGGAGGCCGGCGAGCACGGTCGCGACGCCGGCGTCGCGCGGGTCGTGTTGACGCACATCTCCGACGAGCTCGATCAGGAGCGGGCGCGCGAGCAGGCGGCCGCGGCCTTCGGCGGTCCCGTCGAGGTTGCTCGTGAGGGCGCCGTATACGACGTTCCCGCGGCAGCCTTGGATTGATGGCTATCCTCGGTGCGACGTCAAGCCGAAAGCGAGGAGTGCAATGGCAGCCAAGAGGAAAGCGAAGGGCGCGGCCGGAGCGATCGCTGCCGGCCAGGCGCTGCGCGACAACCCCTACGTCCAGCGGTTGATCGAGGACGACGACCTGCGCGACGAGCTGCGCGCGGCGTTCGACTCGGCGCGCAAGGTGTATGGGCGGATCGACAGCAAGGGTCCGCAGAAGGCGCTCGAGGACAAGAAGGTCCAGCGTGACCTCAAGCAGGCCGCCGAGTCGCTGAAGAGCGCCGCCGACGCGCTGCGTGAGCCGAAGAAGCGCAAGCGCGGCTTTGGGCGGCTGATCCTGATCGCGCTCGTCGGTGCCGGTCTGGCGCTGGCGCTCAGCGAGGATCTGCGCAAGAAGGCGCTCGACGCTCTCTTCGGTGCCGAGGAGGAGTACGAGTACACGGCGACTACGACGCCGACTCCGGCGCCCGCGCCGGACGGGGCCGAGACCGCCAACGCCTCATAGAGAAGCCTTCTGGCTGGCCGGCCAGCTAGACTGGTCGGCCAATGGAGGCTTCGGTAGCGACACCGCGCAAGCTCGAGGGCGAGAAGGCGAGGCGCATCGTCGAGGCGATGCGCACCAGCGTCGGGAAGCGCGGCGCGGCTGCTTCGACGTTCGACGTCGTCGCCCGCGAAGCTGGCGTATCGCGCGGCTTGCTGCACTACTACTTCGGCTCCAAAGAGCGCCTGATGGTCGAGGTGGTCCGCAACGACTGCGACACGCGCGTGGCCGCGCTCGAGGAGCGGCTTGCCACAGCGACCAGCGCCGATGAGTTCGTCGCTTTCCTGGTTCAGACGCTCGAGGCGTTCCTCTCCGACGAGCCGGGCCAGGCGGTGCTGTACGAGATGCTCAGTGCGTCGCGGCGCAGCGAGGAGATCCGCGCCGAGCTGGCGGAGCTCTACCGGCGCTGGCGTGGGCATCTCGCGGCGGCGCTGGACGAGAAGCAGCGTGAGGGCGTCGTCGAGTTGGACGCCAAGCCAGAGGACGTCGCGTCGCTGCTGTTCGCGCTCGGCGACGGCATGGGCCTCCAGGTGATCTCGGACCCGGAGTGGGACAGCGCTCCGGCATTCGCGCTCGGCGTGCAGACCGCGCGCCGCCTGCTCGGCGCTTCCTAGCGCCTCTGTGAGCGACATCACAGTCGGGGCGCTGCCGGCGTGTTCGAATCCATGCAAGAATTGGCTGGCTGGCCAACCAGGGCAGCGGACCGTCGGAAAGGGGATCGCATGCAGCGTTTCATGGACAGGCTGACGTCCTTCCTCGAGCGGAGGCGACGCCTCGTGCTCGGGGCCTGGGTGGCACTGCTGCTCGTCTCGCTGCCGTTCGCGATCAAGCAGACCGAGCATCTGACGGCAGGTGGCTTCTCGATCCCGGGCTCGGGCTCGGACGCCGTCGACCGCGCGCTCGCCGACTTCGACGACGCCCAGCGACAGAGCCTGTCGGTCGTGGTCGCACGTCAGCCGGGCGGTGACGCCGCCGACGTCCGGCGCGAGCTCGCCCGCGTTGATGCGATCACCGACGACGTCCCCCTGGCCGAGCTGACGCCGCGAGCGCTTGCCGCCGCTGAGCGCGACGCCACGCGATCGCCGATCGCCGTCGCCCCGCTGAAGACGGGCGGCAACATGGACGACACCGCGGACCTCGCCGTCGACCTGCGGAAGGAGCTCGGCATCGGCGAGGGCGCACGCGATGGCGTCCAGACCTACCTCGTCGGCGAGCAGGCGCTCTGGGCCGGCATGCAGGACCTCAGCAAGAAGGACCTCGAGCGCGCCGAGGGGACGGGCTTCCCGATCGTCCTGCTGATCCTGCTCGCCGTCTTCGGCTCGCTGGTCGCGGCGCTGCTGCCGCTCGTGCTCGGGTTCGCCAGCGTGATGATCACCGGCGCTGGCATCTTCTTCCTGTCGCAGGCGACCGACATGTCGGTCTTCGTGACCAACGTCGCGTCGATGATCGGCATCGGCGTCGCGGTCGACTATTCGCTGTTCATCCTGTCGCGCTATCGCGAGGAGATCGCGGCTGGCGCCGATCCGGTCGAGGCGCGGCGGATCGCGATGCGCACCTCCGGCGTTGCGGTCGCCTTCTCGGGCGTCACCGTGATCGTCTCGCTCGCCGGGCTGCTGCTGATCGACTCGACGACGCTGCGCTCGATGGCGTACGGGGCGATCATGGTCGTCGCCGTCTCGATCATCGCGGCGATGACGTTCCTGCCGGCACTGATGGCCGCGACCGGCCGGCGCGGCTACGAGCCAGGCCGGACCGCGGGTGTCGTGGCGGCGATCGTCCGCTGGCTGCGGCGTGTCTTCCGCCGTCCGCCGCACGCCGAGGGCGCTCCTGGCTTCTGGCAGACCTGGACCGACCGCGTCACACGGCGTCCCGGCGTCACCGCTGCCGCGGCGACCGCGTTCATGCTCGTGTTGGCGATTCCAGCGCTGTCTTTGGAGACCGGCGATGGCGCCCTGCGCCAGTTCCCCGACGGCAATGAGACGCGCGTCGGGGCCGAGCTCGCGGCCAAGCAGACCGGTCCTGGCGCCGCGTCGCCGGTCGAGGTGGTGGCGACCTTCGAGGAGGGCGTCGCTACCGACCCGGAGAACCGGCGGGCGCTGAAGGAGTTCGTCGCGACGGTCGAGGACGACCCCGAGGCGGCGAGCGTTCGGCCGGCGGCGCCCTCGAACGACGGCGGCGCGGCGTTGGTCTTGATCACGCCGCGGACCGACGCCGAGAGCCAGCAGGCGCGCGACTTCGTCGAGCGGCTGCGTGACGGACAGAGCGGCGCCGGCGCGCTGGCCACCGTCGCACAGGTCGATGTTGGCGGGGCGACCGCATCGGTCGAGGACTTTCGCGTCCAGGTGACCGACTCGCTCTGGAAGATCGCGCTGTTCGTACTCGCGTTCAGCTACATCGTGCTGTTCTTCCTGCTGCGCTCGGTGCTGCTGCCGCTAAAGGCGGTGCTGATGAACCTGCTGTCGGTCGGCGCCGCCTACGGCGTGCTGGTGATGATCTTCCAGTGGGGCTGGATCGACGGCTTCCTCGGCTTCCAGTCGCTCGGCTACATCAGCACGATGACGCCGCCGCTGCTGCTGGCGATCGTCTTCGGCCTGTCGATGGACTACGAGGTCTTCCTGTTGAGCCGGATCAAGGAGCGCTACGCCGCTACCGGCGATTCAAAGCTGGCGGTCGCTCAGGGGCTCGCGCGCAGCGCGGCGACGATCTCGAGCGCCGCGCTGATTATGGTCGCGGTGTTCGCTGTCTTCGCCGGGGTCGGTGTGCCGTCGGTCAAGGAGATCGGCGTTGGGCTGGCGGTGGCGGTCGCGCTCGACGCGACGATCGTTCGGCTCGTGCTTGTGCCGGCGACGATGGAGATCATGGGCGAGTGGAACTGGTGGCTGCCAGGGCCGCTCGACCGAGTCATGCCCGACGCCGACTTCGAGGCATCGGGTACCGGTGACGACGTCGTCGCCGGTCAGGCTCCGGCGCGCGCCTAGCTGATCGACACCGCCGCCGGCTGGCGGGCGGGCGCGTCGCGCAATGGGTTCTCGGCCGCGAGGAACTCGTCGAGGTGGCGCCAGGTCGTCGCCTCGGCATTGCGGCCGGTAAGCACGCCGAGGTGGCTGCCGCTGACCAGCTGGAAGTCGACCGACTCGGCGTTTGGCAGCAGGTCGACGACTGCTCGGACCGCCGCGGCCGGAGCGAGGACGTCGGCATCGCCAGCGATCACGAGCACCGGCTGACGGACGTTGGCCAGCTCGATCTGATGGTCGCCGAGGTCGACGACGCCATCGGCGAGGTCGTTGACGCGGAAGAAGCGGTGGTAGAGCTGGCCGAAGGTCCGGCCCGGGTAGGCGAGCATGTTCGCCATGTAGTCGTCGATCGCCTCGGAGTGCGCGATTGAATCGCGGTGCTGGAGGTTGCGCAGTACCCAGAGCGGTTTCGTCAGGTAGCGGTCGAACGAGGTCAGCTGGAAGGCACGGCTGACCAGCGGCGCCGGCGCTCCGCCCAGTGCCCGGTAGAGCGCGGTCTCGAGCGCGCCGCCAGTCAGCCGGCCAAGTTGGCGCAACGGTGCCGCAAGGCGCACCTGGGTGAAGTCGAATGGGCTCGCGATCAACGCGACGGAGGCGATCGGCAGGTCCTGGTCGCTCGCCACGGTCAGCAGCGTCAGGATGCCGCCGAGGCACCAGCCGACTGGCTGTACCGGCCGGCCGCTGTCCTCGTGGACGACGCCGATCGCGGTCGGAAGTACGTCCTCGACCCAGTGCTCGAGGCCGAGCGCACGGTCGCCGAAGGAGATCGGCCCGTAGTCGACGACATAGGTCGGGTAGCCGAGCGAGCTCAAGTGCTCGACCAGGCTGCAACCGCGCTGGAGGTCGAAGCAGCTCGCGGGCGCGGCGAGCGGCGGGATCAGCAGGATCGGCGCGCGGTCGG